>JAAYOK010000229.1 GCA_012520355.1 Bacillota bacterium
CCAATCTCTTCTCGTTCCCCTTCACGTCCTGCCCCAGAGACTCCCAGGGAGAGAAAGACCCCCTGTTTCTGTAAGGCGGGACGATCAAGTCCTCCTTGCTGGAGACATTGATCCACAGCTTCGAATGTGGACTTCAATACACCTTCCACGCCATTAACTGCGAAATTCGCCGGACCACCCTTACCCCTCCCAAGGACACAACCCTCGACAGTGGTCAGCATGGCTTTCGTTGATGTTCCGCCACAATCTACACCTAAAATATACATGGCTAGGCCTCCTGAATCCCACATCTCCTCTGAGAGAGGGCAATCTTTGTTCTCTCGATTGATTCTCGGGACTGCTCAAAATCAACCAGGGCGACGGAAACAAAGAGCGCATCAATGGTACTCAGCTGTGCGATCCTTGACGAAATGGCGCCACAGCGCAAAATGTCCTCCTCGGAAGCAGTGAGTAGCACCAAATCAGCTACATCCACCACAGACGATGCAGGGTAGTTGGTAATGGCCAGAGTGAACGCCCCGGCCAAACGGGCTGTTTGTAACGCTTCGATGATTTCCTCCGTCTCCCCTGAATAGGAAAGCCCAACCGCCACATCTCCAGGCTTAAGCAGGGAAGCCCGGGTTACCTGGGCATGCCCATCAACAAAAGACAGGGCCCGCAAGCCAATTCTTGAGAACTTTTGTTCCGCATCAAGGGCCACAAGGCCCGAGGCACCCATTCCATAAAAATGAATTTCTGCGGCCCGAGCCAAGACCTCTACCGCCTTTTGCATGGCATCGGAATTGAGAACCTGAACCGTATCCTGCAGGGCTGTGATATTGGCCTGAAAGATCTTTTCTGTCACAGTCTTCACCGGATCATCCTGCTCCACCTGACCATAGATGGACGAAGGCTTCATGGCCACATCCTGGGCTAAGAGGATCTTAAATTCGGGAAACCCTTTGTAGCCCAAGCGCTTACAGAACTTCACAATCGTAGCATCACTCACATTGGCTTCACTAGCTAACTCTGTAATCGATAAATGTACAATGCGAGGGGGATCGTTTAAGATCACGTCAGCTAATCTCTGTTCAGATGGGCGCAACTCAGAATATGCACTCTTGAGATGCAGAATCGTATTTTCCATTGTTATCAAAGAATCTCCTCCCAATCCTTCTAGTGATCAGCTCGAGCCGGCGCCTTCATTTGGAAAACTTTTTTACTAAACACTTAGTAGTTCCCCTGTTTTATTAGAAATCCTTCTACACTTCATCAACCTGAGCGCTTTTTTCCGTGGGAAAAAGGCAGAAGAAAACCTCTGTACTCCTGGACTAGGAAACAGAGGTTTTGGGCCTTACTTCATCGTGTGAGACGGAGAGACTCGGCTTTAACTTGTTGTCTTAAAATGCTGGACTAATTCTTGTAACCTTGTGCCCATGGTCATAAGGTCTTGTGCCGCCGTGGCTACTTCTTCCATGGAAGCTGCTTGTTCTTGGGTGGCACTGGCGATTTCGTGGCCACCACTGTTTGCCTGGGCTAAGCCGGCCGTAAAGGAGTCCACTTGCTGGGCAATTTCCCCCACCGCACCGAGGATGCTATTGAGAATTTCACTACTCTCATTCACGCTACGAAGTGCTGCATCAGCCCGGACCGAACCATCATCCATGCCCTTCACAGTCGCTGTAATTCCACTTTGAATCTGACCGATTAACGACTCGATATCAGTGGTGGCAACGGAAGACTGTTCCGCGAGCTTACGAACCTCATCTGCTACCACAGCAAAACCACGGCCATGTTCACCTGCGCGAGCTGCTTCAATAGCAGCATTGAGTGCTAAAAGGTTGGTCTGATCGGCAATGGCACTAATGGTGCCTGCAATATTCCCGATTTCATTGGATAACGATCCTAAATCGGTCACATCGGCCGCAAGTCTCCGGGTATTATCCCGCAAGGCGGTCATCTGCTCCACGATATTTTCCAGAGCTGTAGTCCCATCAACGGCCTGGTGAGATACTCCCTGAACCGTTTTTTGCATGGACTGTGCATTGGTATTCATGGAATCAAGAGTACTGGAAAACTCATTGGTGGTACTGGCTACCTCTTCCACGGATGCACTTACTTCCTCGGCGGCAGCCGCCAGCCGTTCGCTGGTGTCAGCGAGCTGACCAGTTGTTTCCACCGTGAGACCCAAAACTCCACGGATACTTTCCATGGTCCGGTTCAAGGCCTGACCCACACGACCAATCTCGTCTTTGGTTATGTTATCTACACTTTGGGTTAGATCACCGTCGGCAGCGGCTTCAATCGCCTCTTGCACCTTTTGCAAGGGACGGGCCATTTGCCGGGCAACAATGATGGCTACAATAATTCCGAGAGCCACAAACACCACGGAAATTCCCAAAATAAAGTTCCGAAGAGCATATACATCCTGTAAAACATCGTCCTGCGTAGCCCCTACACCGATCATCCAACCAGTAGAAGGTATAGGAGAAAATGCCATGATGGCCGAGGTTCCCTCAAAATCATACCTGACAACCCCAGTATTTCCCACACCGAGTTCTTGGATGGCTTGTCCTGCGTCAGCCAAGGTACCTGTGTCTGTAAAGTAGTTTCTTTGCTCTAAGACGAAGGTACGGTCAGGATGGGCATAGATCGTCCCATCTGTTCCCATAATATTGGCCCAACCATTTGCACCGAATCCGAGTCTATCGGTGATCTCGCTCAAAGAAGCGCCATCGGTGCGGCCAATAAGTACACCAACGACTTCATCTTCTCCCCAGATGGGAACCGCATACATAAGAACAAGAGAACCATCGACGCGGCTGACAAGAGGTACCGAAACCACTGATTCACCCTGGAAGGCCCGGATCACATGGTCGCGATCAGCTAGGTTCGCCGTTGTTCCATCGGTGTATCGTGCATCTCCTCTCGGATTTACCACACCCATGGCCAAGTATTGATCGAGCCTTTGAACCTCAAACTCAAGGACATGCCTTTGCAGTGCCCAAATCATGTTCACCACTTCTGGTCGAGCGGCAATTGTCTCCAGAAGAGTTAGCTCAGCATCAAACCGGCTCTGAACATAGCCTGCCGCCTCTTCTGCCTGCATAATGAGGGCATCCTCAACCTGGCGGATCACAGCGGACGAACCTCTGTTATAAGCAAGATAGCCCATTCCTGCGCAAATAATCAAAACTAAGACACCAACATAGACACTGATTCTAAATGCGATACTCCGTCTCACAGACCCATCTCCTTATGCCGTGGTAGCCTTCATTCTCGATCCATTGTTAGCGACATGTTCCCTTGCTTAATATCCTTGTTGCAAGCTCTATGCTTTCTGACAACCTGAGACTGATATCCGACGTTCCAAGCAAAAAAGGTCCTTTCCGAGATCTGATCTCCAAAAAAGGCCCCAAAGATTCCTTGCGAGACCTTTATCTTCCTTAAGTTAAAAATGATATGCTATTTTATTAAATATACATCAAAAATCACAGCAAAGTCAAGACGGCTTTGGCAGACCCTCCATACCCACTAGATCAACCATGGTTCTGGAAAGAGACGATGCTTAGCAGCTTTTATCGGCCATGCCGGCTACAACACTCTCCCGGTGGCGAACCGTGGCCCGAACTCCCTTCTCCTGCAAACGTTGGGCGAGGGCAATGGCCACAGCTACCGAACGGTGTTGTCCACCTGTACAGCCAATACCAATGGTAAGTTTGCCCTTACCCTCTTCTCCGTAAGCAGGCATGAGATCATAAAGCAAATTCGAGAATCGTTCGACGAAGTTCTGGGCGATGGGAAAGCCCAGCACATAATCGGCAACCTCAGCTTGCTCACCTGTTAGGGGACGTAACTCATCAATATAATACGGGTTTGTAATGAACCTGACATCAAAGACAATATCGGCATCAATCGGGGCTCCATGTTTGAATCCAAAGGAAAATATATCCACCGCCATGGATTCGTGGAGGGGATGGCCTTGATAAATCTCATTCAGGCGAGAGCGCAACTCCATTGGCCTGAGATTTGTGGTATCAATCACATCATGGGCCAGGGCTCTGGAATCTGCTAAAAGCCCCCGTTCGGTGGCAATCGTAGCATAGATACTCTCCGGGGTCACCTGCCCCTCCGAGAGGGGATGAAGGCGCCTTGTCTCACCAAAACGCTTGATTAAAGCATTGTCACTGCAGTCTAAAAAAATTAGGTGGTAGGAATAACCACTTTGCACCAACCACTCTAAGGACTTGCGAAAATCTGTAAAGTACTCCCGGACCCGAATATCAATGGCAATGGCGTACTTTCGTCTCTTGCCCCCTTGATTGGTCTGCAACTCCACTAAGCGGGGCAGCAACGCTGGTGGCAAGTTATCGATACAAAAAATCCCGAGATCTTCCAGAGCCTTCATAGCTTGTGTCTTACCGGCCCCTGATAGCCCCGTGACAATAATAAAGTCAGCATTTCTCATCAATCTCACCGCTTTTACATTGATCAGGGGCCAGGCCCCCGCGTATTCAGCTAATACCCTTAGCTATCCTTATGGATGTTTAGTATAGAAAGTTCCACAACCCTGAAAAAAGCTACTTTCGAATTGGAGCCCCTTACATGTTTCATCATAGATCCTATAAGAAATCATGGGAGCCCCCCTGCCTAGTCAAGCAAAATCCGCTCAGGCCCACTATAGATATTCATGCGTCGCCCCCGCACAAAACCGCACAAGGTTAAGTTATGAGCCCGGGCGAGCTCCACCGATTGATCCGTGGGCGGTGATTTGGAGATAATGATGGACACACCTGTATTAATGGCCTTTTGTGCCATATACTTTGGCACCCGTCCGCTGGTGATCATATAGACCTGGTTTAGATCCCATTCCTCTAAAAGAGCCTTGCCTAGGGCCTTATCCCCTGCATTATGCCGGCCTAGATCCTCCATAAAGATGGACGCACCATTTGAGTGTTGGAGTTTACAGTTATGCACCCCACCTGTACCAGCAAAAAGTTGGGACTGACTATGGAAATTCTCCACCGCAGCAAAAACATCCGGAACAGAGAGGCGAACTGCATGTCCAAGCTCAGGAGGGGTTGGCTGAACGCTTCTCTCTACCACTAGATCGGCCCGCTTCTCACTGATCTTGAGCTCCTTAATATCGGATTTCTTGCTAATCACTCCCTCGGCAAAGAGGTGCCCATAGATCAGGCATTCCAAATCCCGCGGTGTGCACAGCATGTCCACAAAACGTTCTCCATTGATAAAGATCGCAAGGTCATATTCGATAATGACTTGGTCTTGGACGGTGCTTGGCCTATCGTCTTCAATCCTAATGATTTCAAATCGTTTAGAGACGTCCACGTTCTACCATCCTCTCAACTTTGTCTATCACTCTGCCACCTAGCGCGAAAGGCGGCATATTCCTCCGGTGTATTCAGATTCGTAAAGGCCCGCCACTCTGGAAGATAGGCTGCGGCAACCTCTTCAGGAATCACCAGGGCATCGATTTTCTTTACGAAACGCTGCACCGAATAGCGGCCAGCGTTAAGTTCTTCCTCTAGACTAGGTAAGGCCGTTTGCAGGAAAAACGAGTGGAAAACCTCCAGATGATCTCCCCGCCTTGTCACACACGCATCATAGCGTCCCTTTTGAAGTTCCCCCATCATGTAATCAATATAGGGGACTTCAACATGGGGCATATCACAGGCGATGACGAAAACAGCTTCACTTCTCGCACTACGCAAGGCCGCATGAATACCCCCTAAGGGCCCAACACCCTCATAGACATCTCGGATCACCCGAACCCCCGCTACATCATAAAGCTCCGGCGTGGGACTGGAGATCATAATATCGCTGAAGCGGGTTTGCAGTACTTCAATCAAGTGTTCCACAAGGAGGCGATCCTTAATCTGTAAAAGTTGCTTATCAAAACCCATGCGGGTGGATTTACCACCCGCAAGGATCACTGCACTCGTAAACCTCCTGGTAAACTTAGGCATCGACCTGCGAAGCCCTTTCAAGTTTCACTGCACATACTTTGTATTCTGGCGTCAGACTAATGGAATCCACTTCACTGCTGGTAAGCACATTGGCCGGTCCATCGGCAAAGTGGAATGGCATAAAGACCACACCCTCAGGAACACGATCCGTCACCCGGGCCTCTGATTCGATTTCACCTCTCCGGGATGCAACCTTTACCCTTCCACCCTGGACCAGACCATGTTTGGCGGCATCCGTGGGGTTAATCTCAATAAAGGAGCGACCTTCAATTTCCATCAACTCTGCACTCTTACCCGTCATGGTTGGAGTGTTGTAATGATAGAGCAAGCGACCCGTGGAAAGAAGCATGGGATACTCATCATCTGGCAATTCCCCAGAGGGGATATAAGGCGACGGTCTAAAGAGGGCACGCTCTCCTCTGGCAAACTTGCCGCGATGCAAGTACGGTGTACCAGGATGATCTGGTGTTGGACAAGGCCATTGTACCGGGTCTGTCTCGAGCCGTGTGTGGCTCATGCCTCCAAAGGACGGAGTCAAGCGGGCGATCTCATCCATGATTTCCCTGGCGGAGTTAAACCCAGGATCGAAGCCCATCCGCCGCATGATTTCGGCTAAAATAGCCCAATCTTCGCGGCTTTCACCAGGACCTTCCACTGCTTTACGTACTCGTTGTACTCTGCGCTCCGTATTGGTGAACGTACCTTCTTTCTCAGCAAAACAAGTTGCGGGCAAAACCACATCGGCAAGCTCTGCAGTCTCAGTGAGGAAGATATCTTGTACCACTAAGAGATCGAGATTTCGCAGGGCTTTTTCCACATGGGCCATATTCGGATCACTGAGCATAGGGTTCTCCCCCATAATATATATGGCCCGAACATCGCCCTTCGCGGCCCCGTTCATCGCTTCAATACTGGTCAAACCGGGAATGTCAGATAACTCCACACCCCAGGCCTTGGAAAATTTCGCCCGCACTTCTGGATCCGAAACCTTCTGGTAACCGGAAAAACTAGCGGGTATGGCACCCATATCACAGGCGCCCTGCACATTATTTTGGCCACGCAGAGGATTAACCCCCGCCGCATACTTACCCACATTGCCGCAAAGTAGGGCCAAGTTCGAAATAGACATCACACCAGAGGTACCTGTGGAGTGTTCGGTCACACCAAGGCAGTAATAAATAGGTGCCCGTTCACCACTGGCGTAGAGTCTGGCAGCAAACTTTAAGTCTTCTGGATCAATACCGCAAATCTCGGCGGCTTTCTCCGCAGGATAATCCTTAACAACCTCCCAGAGCGCCTCAAAGCCTTCTGTTTGGTTTTCCACATACTCCTTATCCATGAGACCTTCAGTAATGATCGTGTGCATCATACCGTTCAAGAGGGCAATATTGGTGCCCGGTGTGAGCTGCAAATGCACCGTGGCCTCTTTGGCCAAGTCAATCACTCGAGGATCGGCCACAATCAGTTTGGCACCCCTCTGTCTCGCTTGCCGTATTTGGGCACCCATGACTGGATGGGCCTCTGTTGGATTGGAGCCGATTAAGAAAATGACATCGGCATCATGTACTTCTGCTACGGAATTTGTCATGGCTCCGCTACCTAACGTGATGGCTAGACCAGCCACCGTAGGAGCGTGTCAGACACGGGCACAATTGTCTACACTATTTGTGCCAATCGCCCCTCTCATCATCTTCATAAACGCATAGTTATCTTCATTCGTTGTCCGAGAGGAGGAGAAACCTGCAATCGCGTTAGGACCGCTTTCCTCTTTGATCGTCTTCAGACGCTCTACGACATAATCAAGGGCTTCATCCCAGCTTGCGTCCTGCAAGAGACCATCCTTACGAATTAAGGGTGTGGTGAGTCGGTCAGGATGACCAATAAACTTATAGGCAAACTTGCCCTTCACGCAGAGCAAACCTTTGTTGGAATGGCCATCAGCCGGTTCTACTCCAACAACTTTACCCTTTTTCACTAAAAGATCCATCTGGCAACCTACAGCACAATACGAGCAGGTGGTCCTGGTTCTTGTGACCTCCCAGGAACGATAATTCTTGCTGGACTTTGTGGCCAAAGCACCTGTTGGACAAACAGAAACACAGTTACCACACGATACACAATTGCTATCGATGAAAAGTTCGTTAAAGGGCATGCCCACTACAGTGTCAATTCCCCGGCCATTGAGATTTAACGTATGGTTTACCTGGCGGTCATTACAGACCCTGACACATCTACGGCAGAGAATGCACTTATGGGGATCATAATCGAAAAA
>JAAYOK010000028.1 GCA_012520355.1 Bacillota bacterium
GTTCATGTTTGTAGCCTCCTTCAGGCACCATGCTACCACGCAAGGGCACCCCAGACCACCAATTTTGGTTTGCATTTTGTCAACTTCAAGTTGCAACCCCCGCCACCACGGGATTTTATCGTTTGGCGCATTGGTCTTAGAAGTCTCTGATCTGACCCAACAGTTCTTCATCCAATTCGTAGAGTACACTCTTGTCGAGATGTTTCTGCAAGTATAAGAAACGAATGGCCGGCCCCACTATCTCCTGCCCCGCTTCTGCAATTACATCGGTAGGCCGGTTAAAGCCGGCTGTCATCACTACATCCTGGACATCTGGATGGTAGTTGAGTACGCTGCCAGCAGAATAGGCACCCCAGCTATGACCAAAGAGCATGATGGGAAGGTGGACCAAGTCGGGTGTGTTTTTGACGAAACGAAGAGCGTAATCCAAGTCAATCAACCCTGGGGGAATACCACGGGCTAGGACTATAAGTCCTTTGGGCTCGATGTTGTCCTTGGAATACTGATACCCCACCAAGACCTGCCCACGCTGGGAGGTAAAGGTGAATTTCTGCCTCTTTAAGCCCGCAAACTCATGGAGACTGCGGCTCAGGGGCCCCTAGGTTGTGAAACGCTCCCCAAAGTTCTGCTTATAGAGAAAGACGGCGGTTCCGAAAGGTATCATCACCTAACCCCAGGACAAAACACACAATCATTCTGACTCGTCTTTTCACCTGCATGCTCCTTACAACGATCTGGATCTAACCTATGAGTTCTCCAATGTAAAAGAACCTAGACTCGCGCTACCACTTCCCCGATAGGTAAAGTATAGTGCGTGGATTCCATCTGGAATCTGGATGTCTGCTGAGTATTCCTGCCAGATGTTGGAGAAATCCACAGGGATGGTGCCCAGTACCTCTCCGTCCCAAGCGGTTTTGACTTCGAAATAGCCTCGGCAATAACCACGCACTTTAATACTAACCCTGCCCACTCCTTGGCAAGCGAAGTACTTAAAACCCGCCGTAGCCGACTCTTTCATATTGGCAATATAACCGACTTCCTCATCTCCATCCTTACCATCCTGCGTGATCTTGGGGAACTGATTGTTCATCCAGGCGCATGTGAAGTCCGTGTAGACCGACTCTTCATCACAAAACAGGTTACAGGCTAAGTAGGCTGGGTATTCGCCTCTTCCCAGCAGAGGAGTGTCTTTGGAACCGCAAGAGGTCATTTCTACCTGGGCTATCTTGCCGTCCTCTGTAAAGGTAATCTTCTCTAGACAGCCCTGGCGGCTGAAGTTGGTTCCATTGGTATGGCGATGATAGAAGATGTACCATTGGTTGTTGATCTCCACAATGCTTCCATGATTGTTACCCCCGTAAAACATGGGCTTCGTGGCCGGTTTATAGGTGTCGATGTACATGTCACAATTACTCATAATCACTCCTTGGTAGGTGAAGCCTGCCGTGGGAGAGTGACTTGTTGCATAGCAGAGTTCATGCATCAGAATGGATGAGTAGATAAGGTAATAGGTCTTTCCTCGTTTGCGGATGGAAGGGGCTTCGAAGAACTCGTGTCCTTCAAATCCGCTACCGGCAGCATAGGGTTCGCTGGGAGCAACAATCACTGGCTCTTCCAGTATCGTTAGCATGTCGGAGCCTAAGACAGTGGCCATGGCCCCTAAGCGAGACTTGTCACCCTTGGCACAGAATCCAGTGTATAAATAGGTTTTCTCGCCTTCGGTGAGGACACCTGGGTCAAACTGTGGCTGATCGCCCTCCCTTTCCCCCAAGCGTGTGCCATCGGCATGGCGGACATAGCCATAAAACTCATACTTACCAGCGGGCGAGTCACAAACGGCCACCGAGACTACGGAGACCTTGTCGAGGACATAGTACAAGTAATATCTGCCATCAGGTCCTACGGTAACATCAGGTGCGTAGAGGCACATGTGACCAGTGGGATTGAGGGGGTCGTCTGTTTTCTTGTAGATCACACCCTCATAGCGCCACTGGGAGAGATCGTCAACTGGGGCTGACCAACATACATAGTCGTTGAGGCAATATACGTAGCCGTTAAACCGATCGTGGGATCCATAAACATACACTCGATCACCAAAGACATAGGGTTCTCCATCGGGAA
Organism: Bacillota bacterium; assembly: GCA_012520355.1. Classification (GTDB taxonomy): domain Bacteria; phylum Bacillota; class Limnochordia; order Darwinibacteriales; family Darwinibacteriaceae; genus UBA5420. The sequence continues at coordinate 2,122 of JAAYOK010000028.1, forward strand.
TGTATTCCCAGGAGGGAAGATACGGATTCACTTGTTGTTGAAACATGTCTTCATCCCTTCCAAAGTTTCTTGTTGGTCATTGGCTGATGCCATGGCGTTTATTTCGGTTTGAGCCAGGTTTTCATCCGCTCCAGCAAAGACCTTCTCTTAGGTGCTGGCGGTGGGGTTACACTGACTGGTTTTTTGATTTCCACTGGTTTCTCTCTGCTAGGAGCTTGCTTGATGGGCTCAGGGGTACGTGTTGGCTGATGGCGGACCGTCGTCTTGGGCTGTGTCCTCGGCTCTGTCCTGGGCTCTGTCCTCGGCCCTGTCTTCGCCCGGGGTGGCCTTTCTTGTTGAGGCTGCCTTGGTTTTTTCGCTGGACGTTTTGTCTGGGTTTGCTTGGGACCTGTCTGAGGCGAAGCCTTAGACGTAGACTTGGACTTGGGCGTGGGCTTAGCGCGCCGATTGGTCGATTGCTTGGACTGAATCCAGCGTTCCGCACTGGCCCGGCGTTCCTTGACGAGCGTGTCTGAGGGCAAGTCAGCTTCAGGAATCAAAGCTCCGATATGTTCCTCGATTTCATAGAGGGTCATGATATCGTCACTTGTAACGAAAGAGATTGCCCGCCCTTTTTGACCGGCGCGACCGGTTCGCCCGATGCGATGAACATAGCTATCCTTCTCCACAGGTACATCGTAGTTAATGACCAGGGACAAGTCATCGATATGCAAACCGCGAGCTGCCACATCAGTGGCGACCAAGAGATGGAACTTTCCCTCTTTGAACTGTCTGATGGTTTGCATCCGCCTCCCCTGGGGGATATCGCCGTGTAAGGCTTGAACAGCATATCCTTTGCGGGCCAAGAAGTTACAGACCTGATCAACGGCGTTTCGAGTGTTGCAGAAGATCATACAGCTTTCGGGCTGTTCCACCAGGAGTAGACGATTTAACTGGGTGCGCTTCTCATTTCCCTGCACACGATAATATACTTGTTCAATGCTATCCACTGTCTTCGTGGAGGAATCAATTTCAATACTCTGGGGATTTCGCATGTACCGCTGGCAAATTCTCGTGACTTCGGGAGGCATGGTGGCGGAGAAAAGCAGGGTGACCCGGTTTTTCGGTACCGTTTTGATGATGTCCACCACTTGATCAATGAAACCCATGTCTAGCATTCTGTCGGCTTCATCAATGACCAGGTAGCGGATGTGCTTCGTCCGTAGATTCCCGCGTTTAATATGCTCCAGCACCCGCCCCGGTGTCCCAGCAACAATGGACATGTTCTTCTTAAGGGCTTCGGTTTCCACATGCATGCTGTGCTGGCCGTAGACAGCGGTTGTTTTATGGGGCAGATACTTCGCCATCAATTTGAGCTCGCCGTCTAACTGCACCGCTAGTTCCCTGGTAGGCGCAAGGATTAGACCCTGGGGCCCGGGTTCTTTGGGATTGATTAGCTGCAGCATAGGAACACCGAAAACAGCTGTTTTACCGCTACCTGTCTTGGATGTAACGATTAAGTCCTCCCCGTTTAAGACATGGGGGATGGCTTTGCTCTGAACCGTAGTGGGCGTTTCAAAGCCCATTTCTCCAATGGCTTTTAAGATCGGTTCCACGATTCCTAAGTCTAAAAAACGTTTTTCCATCATGACTCTCCTTAGGCTGAACATCAAGAAATGAATTCCGTTTCAGGGTTGATTGAAAATATCTGGGAATGTTCCCCTTTCCATCTATTCAACAACAGTTGATCAAGTCCTTGCTTTTTCTCCTTGGAAAGGGGGTCAGACCCCCCATTTTCTGCCAGCGTTCCGCGAGTGGTGATCATAGGAGGCTGGACAAACGCAAAAATAGACCTGATGCTATCTAGAGGTCCTAAGGCAACAGGTCTATTTACATCTTATATGGTAAAAAATGGGGGGTCCGACCCCGTGATGTACTGCGGGGGA
>JAAYOK010000230.1 GCA_012520355.1 Bacillota bacterium
CAGATTTGGGCCTACGACAATGGAGGTAATCACAAAAACGATTCCCATGGCAGCTACAAAGAACTTCATCAGCATCTCGATAAACTTTGGTGTAGACTTGAGGATCGCCCAGAGGGAAATCAAACCCATGAGCAGTGCTGCGAGCCAAGTTGGCAGACCGAAAATGTCAGCAAAGCCAGACGTGGCTCCGATTAGGTTCCCCGCTTCAAATCCAAGGGCCGTTAACCCGATCACCAGAGCGAGGAGACCAAGGATAAATCCTCGCCATACATTGCTATTTGGGGCAAGTTCTACGGAAGCATCGATGATGTTTTTCCGACCAATGATGGCAAGTCTTGATGCCATGTTCATAATAATGATCAGTGAGATACCCGAAAACACAACCGCCCAAAGTAGGGCATAGCCAAAGTTCACGCCAGCATTCGTACTTGTTGTGATTGTACCAGGACCAATAAAAGCACTTGTGATAACAGCAGCGGGCCCAGCAGCCTTAAGTTTTTCCATAAACGACTTCTTTTGTTCCATTTTTCCTCTCTCCTTTAAGCTATTATCTTTGTTCCCGAATTACCCAATAGCGCATCCTTGGTCTTTTCCAGAGCCGCAATCACACTGTGGCGCCCGGGATGACCGTCGACGAACTGAATGGCGGCCTCAACTTTGGGTAACATGCTTCCTGGGGCAAAATGTCCTTCGTCTATATATTTTTTCGCCTCTGCAACCGTAATCACATCAAGTGCTTGTTGGTTGGGTTGATTATAGTTGACCATGACACGGTCAATAGCCGTGAGAATAAACAAATAGTCTGCATCGATCAGTTCTGCTATTTTCGCCGATGCAAAGTCCTTATCGATTACAGCAGGTACACCCATATAGTAATCACCATCCTCCACGACTGGAATCCCACCTCCCCCTACCGTTATTACGATCACTCCAGCGTCAACAAGAGTTCGAACCGTGTTCTTTTCCACTACATCCACAGGCCTAGGACTCGGTACGACACGTCGGTAGCCCCGACCCGAATCCTCAACCATAGTGAAGCCTTGTTCTTGGCTTAACACTTCACTTTGTTCTTTGCTATAAAAGGGGCCCACAGGTTTGGTAGGGTGCTGAAAACTAGGATCCTTCTCATCAACCACCACTTGGGTTACAATTGTAGCTACTTCTTTCTTGATTCGGCGTTTACTTAACTCGCCTTGAATGGCGTTTTGCAGATGATAGCCAATATACCCTTGACTCATGGCACCACATTCAGGGAAAGGCATGGTGGGAAGGGCATTGTTGATCATCCCCACCTGGGGACCATTTCCATGGGTAATCACCAGCTGGTGCCCATCACTAATGAGATCGACAAAGGATTTGGCAGCTTCTTTCACTAAGGATAATTGTTCCTCGGCGCTATCGCCTAAGGCGTTACCACCCAGGGCCAAGACGATTTTCATAGGGTTCCTCCTCACATTGAGATGTAGACCAGCAAGCCGATGATTAGGGCGAGTATGGCACCAATGGGCAAGAGTTTCTTCAGGATCTTCCCTTCCTGTCCCATGATTCCGGCGGTTGTGGCACCGAGCACAATGCTACCTGGTGTCAGTGCTGTTCCCACTGTTCCACCAGCCGTTTGCGCAGCCACAATCTTCGCGCCATTCACTCCCAAGAGCTCAGCAATGGTAAGTTGAAATCCTCCAAAGAGAATGTTCGATGACATGTTCGAACTGGTCATAAAAGCACCTAGCAAGCCGACCAGGGGTGAAAAGATCACATAGCTTAGTCCGAGCGTAGTGGCGATTCCTTGTGCTAGCACATATGTTTGCCCGGTACCCCCCATGATCCGGCTCATAATGATAAAACCCAAAATAGCCAGACCCGGAGGAATCGTCTTCTGAATCGAACGGCGCAAAATCCCTTGACGACTCGCTTTTTCCAGCCAACCATTGTTCAAATAGTAGAAATAACCAATGATGGCTGCCAAGAGCAAGAACAATCCCGCATGGGTCAAGGGTGTAATCGGTGAGTAACCAATGACTTCTGGATTGATAAATCCATAGCCGGTTTGGGTTTCTGGAAATGACAGACTAATGGCCCACTGACTCAAAAACCGATTCAGTGGCCGAATCAATAAGACGAGCAATGTAATAAGCGTGAGAGCGTAATAAGGAAAGAAGGCTTGGTGCATGGACATTTCCTTAGGATAAGCCTCCCCACTTTCCCTCGAATCTTGGCGATCCATAATCGGACTTGTTTCAAGGTTCCATGTCGTTCCATACGCCTTGGTTCTGTTCAAGAGAAGAATTACAACCAATCCGATGGTTGCTGGCAAGAAAGCGGCCAGTGTGGTGTTAACTTGCGTCAAGAGTAATTGCCCGCCACCTTGGATCAAGGAAATCAAGGCTACAGCTGGGATTCCCTTCTTGACCCCTTCCCACTTACCGTAGAACCAACAAATGAGGATGGCTGCACTAAAGTTGTAAATCCAGATAAAGAGACCGGCCCACAGTCCCGTCTGCAGCAACTGCTCTGGCATGCCCAGTAAGTTCGTCTGCAAGACTAAGGCGTCCCAAGCGACAGCTAGGGTACCGAATGTTCCTGCCCAGGCATGTCCCAAGAGGGGGATGATAACGGCATAAAGGGGTTTTACACCCAGCCCAAGCAAGATGGGGGCCCCCACTGCCACAGGAACACCAAACCCGGTGATCCCCTGCAAAAAACTGACAAAGACCCAACCAATAGCCAGGATCTGCAACAATTCATTGGGTGTCAGCCTCTTTAATTCCTGACGAAAGACGATAAACGCTTTGGACTCATTAACCACTTCATAAAGGAGAATGGCCGGCCAAACCACAAGCAAGACCGAAAGGGTATTCCAAGCTCCCTTCAGAATTTCACTTTTTATTAACGGAAGATTCGCCCGGTAGAAAACAAGTCCGCTGATCAAAGCAATGACAAGGCCAACGGGAGCGGCCTTGTAGGCCCCCCACCCTCTCCCTACCATCAGGTAGAGGAGTAAAACGATGGGGAGGACTGCCAAGAGCCACATCCCGATGGTAATTGGTAAATTCATGGACGTTCAGCCCCTTTTTCGTTAGAGTTGCTCAGCAAACGCTTCGACTGCTTGTTCGAAGCAGCCCAAAGGAGCCTTGACAATCCCAGCACCAACTTGACCAACGCCCGGCTGCTTGTGGGCCATACCGGTGTTGATCACAGGTAGGATTCCCGTTTCAACGACCTTACGTGCATCAATCGCGGTGGCTGTTCCGATAAAGTCCATGGTGGGAAGAATCAATGTAGTACTCAAACCCACAGAGATGAGCTGCATGTCTTGGGAATACTGCAAAGCTTCCGCCATGCTCGAAGCTCCCACAAAGCGTACAACTGCTGGACTTGCTCCCATGGCAAACCCGCCGATGCCAATGGTCTCAACAATGGCACTATCTCCAATATCAGGGTTGGCGTCTTTTTCTGAGTATCCGGGGAAATAGAGTCCCTCAGGTTGATTGACAGGGGCTTCAAACCAGGTGTCTCCCAAGGCACTGATTTTTACGCCAAAATTCGTACCATTACGGCTCATGGCCGTAACTACAGTGGAATGGGGAATGTTCTTCACAGGATCCATAATCGCCTTAGAACCGGCCATGGCCAGATTCAGGAAGAACTGATCATTGCCCGTCACAAACTCAACGATCTTTTCCAGATCCGGATTGCTCTGTTCTGTTTTAATGACATGGGGCATAATGTCCCGAATAAACAGACTGGTGGCACCGGTGTTTCTCTGGTGCATTTCATCACCCATAGCCAAAGCTTTGGCCATTAATACCCTTAAGGCAATGGGTCCGCTGGACTTGAGGGCATTTTTCAGGGCGGGTGCCAGTACTTTTTCTAGCCACTTGAGGCGTTCGATAACATCAGGGCCGTTAGCGCCAAAGCGCATCACCTTACCTAAGCCTTCATTGAAAGTCGAGTAGGCTACGTTGCCAAACTTCGTATTCTCTACCTTCCAGAGAGGCATGGAATAGGTAATCATCCCGGTCATGGGACCTACCGCACTGAGTTCGTGGTTGCTCTTGAAATTAACCTTGCCAGCAAGGACTAATCCTTCCGCTTCTTCCAACGTTTCGGCTAAGCCCTCATAGACTATAGCGCCCAAGACTGCACCTTGTAATGGCCCGCACATATCGTCCCATTTGAGGGGAGGACCTGCATGGCCAATGGTGGTCTTGGTCATGCCCGGTAGTTCTTTGGCATAAACCACGTCCACCAGCATGGGTTCACCATCATTAATCCTCTGGAAGGCTTCTTGATTGGCAGCATCGATGCGCTCATCATCTAAGCGCTGAAGAATCTCAGCTAGTTTTACATTGCCACCTG
>JAAYOK010000231.1 GCA_012520355.1 Bacillota bacterium
CTTACCATTTCGGAGTCCCGATGGCTTTTCCTTTTTCAAATTGCGAACTTAATTATACATGATCAGATATGCAAACTCCTTCTAAAAAAGTGAAAAAATGTTCTCGGGCGATACAAATATTCACTCGGTCAGAGTCAAACCCCCTTCTTCTCGGGAAAAAGAAGACCCTAGTTATGAACTAGGGTCTAGAAAATTTTTTAGCTAATCTCCAATTCTAGTAAAGGAATACTTTGCTGCGCACCATAAAGATCGGTGCTTTGGGGATGGTCCGAGGGGACATGTTTTAAAATGGAAATTTTGATTCCTTGGCAGTCATCCACAAACCACAATCCCAAGACATGGCTGATGGGGAGTTTGTACAGTCTTGCGATGAGTTCCGCTGTGAAGATTCCTGAGTCTTTCACCGCTCTGTAGTTATCCCCATCTTTGAAGAAGAGGTCTAAGGTTGTTATAAACGGTGAGGCATTTTTGCTCCGAATCACTGTGGCCAGATCTCGTAATTTCACGAGACTTCCCCTCCTTTCCCATTTACCTGTTGGATGGTTGTACGAAATGGTTCGTGGGGATCCTCCAGGGGCCAAGCATGCCAGATGGTGAACTCATAGACTTCACCCACTGGTACGGCACGGCCTGGGGAAAAGGGGATGGCGATGTTCCCAGCCGTACTCAAGCGTCCTGGGAAACCATGGTGTGACACGGTGGAACTAACAAAGGAACAAACACTATTGGCTAGTTTCTGGGTCTTGGCTACTACATCCATTAAGACACAGATCTCATGTCCCTCCACATAAGGGGTGGGTTCAAAGGGTCCTAAAATGGCATCCTTTCCGTAGACTTTGAAGTTGAGAGTGAAGTCCTCTTCTGGGACATGGGCAAAGTAGTCGAATGTAATTTGCTTACCTTCGGCTAAGATCAGATCCACATTCCGAATCACCTCAGGGTCCCGCATGCCGGCAATACAAATGCTTCGATACCCAATTTGGGTTACACCTTCGAGCTTCACGGTATAGGCGGGGGCTTCAATCCATTTTGCACCCTGGACCCTCACGGTATTTTCATCCAATTGAGTATAGGTGGCCATGCTGACATCCAAATCGCCACCTGGATTAGCCTCTTTACTGGGATCACTCCGTTCATAGAAGGCATGACCTGTTACACTCTCAGGCGTACATCTCCGTTTGGGATTGGTGGGTCTAACATCAAAGTGATCGCTCCGAATAATCCCTAGAAGACCGTCATTACCACTCCCTGGAGTGGCAGCTAAGGCACCGTCTTCCATGATCTTGCCAAAGTGCATGGCGAGCCCTTTATCAAAACCATAGAGAAGTGGCATGGCGGCATATAAACCTACATCTAGGGAACGCCCACAGACTATGCCATCGAGCCCGGGGTTGTTCTGCCAAAGATCCATGACAACCTCAGGTCCCACTTGGGCCACAATTCTGGTGTTTTGCCTGACATTTTCAGCACTCAAATGCTCTTCCAAAGCAGGATGTGGTACAATCCTCTTGGCCTTTTTGCCCTCTGTCAGACCAGAGAGAAGGTACGAAGGATCAATCTCACTCCAAACCACCCCGAGGTTGAGCTGGAGATCATGCTCTCTACAGATATCCTCGATGAGTGTTAAGACGAGTTCCGTGGTGCTATCCGTCCCTGACCCTCCGGCAGAGACAATAAAGGGTACATTGTTTCCTTTGGCAATGGTAATAATCAACTCTATGTCGCGGCGCAAGGCCTCTTCTGCCATGACAGGCTTTCCTGCACCTAAGTAATAGGGTCCCGCGTCAGTTGTGGTCCCCTGGGCAATGACAAAGTCCAAGTCATAGGTGATAGCTTGCTTTAACGAATCTTCGTCCACCCCATGACCCATAAAGGATGTAGCGGAGAATATCCTGAGTTCATCTTTATGCTGCATGAAACGCTCCCTCCTAATCGATTAACACAGCTAGTTCTTGGGCGATCTGGTAGAGATCTTTACCCTTGGTAAACTCGAGGCAGGTTCCGGTGGGATAGCGGGTTTTCTCAATCCAGCGCGGCGAAATAGCCTGGGCTCCGAGTTGTGCCCCCAGGAGTGAACCAACGATAGCACCGATGGTATCTGCATCTCGACCGAAGTTGCCGCTGTAAATGACACCTCTACGAAAGTCTCCTTCGCTCAAGCGGAAGAGCGCGAAAGCTTGGGATACCGCTTCAGGCACTGCCGCCTTATAGGTCGTCCAAAGCTCCGTATGGAGCGGTGTCCAACAGTCTTCTAGTGTTTCATCTCGATCAATGATGTCCATGGCTTTGGTAAAGGTATAGTGAAACCAAGAGTCCTTTGGAATGACACTCTTGGCCGCGGTAATCACATCATCAATGCTTCCTCCCGCCATCGCCGTAGCGACGCCCACGGCTACAGCCTGGGCTCCCCAGATTCCGTCCTGGAAGTGGCTGAGTTCAGCATCGATTTGAGCAAAGTGGGCGGCTTTCTCTACATTACCTGCACACACGATGCCAATGGGGGCAACCCGCATGGCAGCACCATCGCTATGATTATAGGCGTTATACATCCCCGTGTAAGGAGGCTTCAAACCCCTTCGCAAGTTGACCACCGCTTCGATCTCACTGGAACCGCCGCGGTGAAAATCCTTTTGGCCTAGAATATACTTCTCCCAGGCCGCCACCACAGCTTCGGACGTGAAGTCTCCCCCGCAGTCGATGAGGGCTTGGGCAGTCAAAAGAGCGAATTCTGTATCGTCTGTACTCCAGGATGCTTCCTCTGTAAAATCCATGGTAATCCCAAAGCGTTGGTGGTTCAGCTCTGTCCGGGAAGCATCACCGAAAGAATCACCAATGGCCAATCCAACTAAAGCCCCATAAGCCTTGTCAATTAGCGTTTTTTTGTCCATCACATTCATCACTCATTTCCGTCAGATCCTAGCAAATCTGTCCACTTGGACCATGGTTCGTTTGGCTAACTCCGTAAAACTCGAGTTATCAAATCCATGTAGACTGGTACGTATCCTGTTGTTTAAGGGATCGATCCACTTGGCGGGAAGCGCCCTAACACCTAGAAGAACACCAATGATAGAACCGGCCGTAGCCCCATTACAGTCTGTATCCCAGCCGCCCATGACGGCATAACAAATGGTCTTTTCAAAGTCTCCATCCCCGTATAAAAGGGCCGCCACCAAGAGAGCTGCGTTATTAATCGTATGAACCCAATGGTAATGCCCAAACTCCCGGTAGATCATATCCATGGCTCTTTCAAAGGATTGCTCTTTGTCATACAGATCCATGACAAAGCGAATGGCCTTAGTCAGGCGGCTCTGTCTTGGAATGTAATCAAGGGCAACGGCGATGGCCTCTCTGACCGTATCCACTCCAAATGCCGCTGCAATAAGGGCGGCAAAGAACATCGCCCCGTAAATTCCGTTCTTGGTGTGACTGATCATGGCATCACGATAAGCCAGTTCTGCAGCTAGATGTGGGTCTCCGGGCGCAATCCAGCCCCAAAGATCGGCCCGAATCTGGGCACCAATCCATTCCCGATAGGGATTTTGGGTATGCTGCAGTTTGGGGAGGTGTTAGGAGTTGCAAAGCGTTAAAATAGGCGACCCTCTCTGCAGTGAAGACCTGCAAGACAGGAAGGGTCGTGAGCCAGGTTTGCAAGACATTTTCAGGTGTAAAGTCAGGCCCGAATTCTTCCGCTACATAGAGGTTAAGCATGGGGTAGTTCATATCATCATCTTCAGGCATGCAGACAATGTTTTCACGGAGTGCTTCAACATAGGATTTGTGCCAATTGTGTTCGGCAAAGACTTCAGGGGGTATTCCCTCTGCCGTGAAGTAATTGTCTAAGGGCCAGTTGTGGCTTTTATCCAAGAGCTCGCGAATCCAGGCCCGGGGCTTACCTTCCACAGGCTTGCCCAAGAGACAGCCCGCAGCACGGCCGAGCCAAGCCCCAAGCAGTTTGTCTTCCAACTCGCACCGCTCTAAGCCACTGCAAAGAAGAGTTTCTGGTGCCGCGCACAACTGAAAAATATCCTCTAAGCCCGAAGGTTCATCCGCTTCAAAGGGGCCTGCAGGGATCTCGCGTAGCAGTGTTTCGAACTCACAAACACGCTCACGAATTTCCTCACTGCTGGCAGACTCCGTTTTTATTTCATCCCACTTTGTCTTGAGGTCGGATACATCTCTGCCTTCCTCCAAACATTGGACAAATTCATGCTCCATTCGTTCTTCAGGTTTGATCCAAGTGATTCTCAATGTCATCACCCCTCCCTTGGGCCAAATCCATTAGTTGAGTTGCTAGCTGTGTCAAATCACTACCCGCCGCTTGTGGCACAAAGGTACCACTTATTGCACCCAAACGAGTTATCCACCCTTCAGATACGCTTGCAATTCCCTGTTCGGCTCCTAGCAGGGCACCAACGAACGGAACCACCGAATCCGATACCCGTGGCAGACAGTTGGCTAGGGCTATGCCCTGGGCTATATCCCCTTTAATCTGCTTGAATAAAACAAATGCGATAGGCAGTGTCTGTGGCGCCAAGTTTGAATAACTGTAGGTCTTGTCCACAAGCTTGGTATCCATCTCCAGAAGTAGATCAAAAGGTTCCTTTTGAACATCTAATTGACATGCAACCTCCCATTGGTACTTGATCCAGCTACCCTCGGGGAAATAGCGAACGGATCTTTCTATCGCCTCGTCCCGCCCTACGCCAGCCACCAAATATGCGATGGCACTAGCCATGGCCATGGCACCCCAAACCCCGTCCTTATCATGGCTGACCATAGCGTCAACCTCAGCGTTTCTTGCTGCTTTCGGGGGATCCGGGGAAAAACGAATTCCAATGCTGACCGCACGACTGATGGCCCCATCATCATAAAAATGAGGATTATCCATACCGCACATTGGTGGTTTTAGCCCCTTCGAAAGGTTCATAATGGCTGAACGTTCGGCTAGTCCTGAACGCACCTTTTCCGACTGACTTACTAGATTGTCAATCCAATACTCGCCTAAGACTTCAGGTGATAGTTCATCCTTTGTTTGTAATAAACATTGTGCCGTAAAAATCGCCCACTCTGTACGACTAGAAGGCTTCATGAGCAACAACTTTGGATCTTGATTCATGATAAAAGGTACAACAAATCGATCAATGTTATAAGTCCGATCATGGGCAGAAATTCTGTCCAAAATACGTTCCATCCATAACGGAGCTGCGAAACGGCTGCGTTGCATAGAAGAATGGGTGACGGTATCCCCAATCGCTAAGCCTAACAGTGCCCCTTGCGCTCGCATATAGCGATCTTTTAGATGATCTGTTCTTTCATACACTTAATTAGTCACCTCCCCCTGAGATAATACCACCAGCTTATGGGCTAACCCTACAAGATCCTGATCCTTTGCAGATAGTACATACTTACCGGTTGCCGGACGAATCTTTTGCTTCCACTCGTCAGGAATTCCTTCGATCCCAGAAGTCGCGCCTCCTAGTGCTCCAGCAATGGCTGCTATGGTATCTGCATCGCGGCCAACGTTTACCCCGCCTAAGACAGAATCCCTAAACTCACCGCGTGCAGCTGCGTAAACTCCCAAGGCCAAGGGTACGGCCTCTGGGGCCATACTAGTCCAAAAATACTGTAGAATTGCTATTTCATCATAAAGCTCACCAACTGCCTCAAAGACACAGTCGTGACGTTTGCCAATAGATACCGCCTTCGCAATCTGACGATACGTCCAGGAGTTCTCCGGTATCGCACGCAATGCTTCCTCAACCACTGTCTGCCAATCAGAACCCGCCATGGCACTGGCCACACCCGCTGCCACCGCTTGAGCCCCGAATACCCCTTCCCCACCATGGGTGATCTGAGATTCTAAGAGGGCAAAGTCCGCTGCTTGCTGGGGTTTCCCCGCAAAGACAATACCCGCAGGGGCAATCCGCATTGCCGCTCCGGCACTGTAAGAGTCAGGTTTGTTGTGACCACAGGCTGGAGGCATAACGCCATTTCTCAAGTGATTAATTGCTCCAGAAGTACTAAAACCTCCACCCATTAGCTGGGAATCGCCGATCATCTCGAGCCATGTATCGATTATGTCTTGCAGGCTTATACCCGGCCCATACTTAAGCAATAATTGGGCGGTCATAATTGCATATTCAGTATCATCCGTTACAACCGAATCGGGCCTGAGAAAATCCTCCACCCGACCGTATTTTTCTCTAATCTGATCAACGCTCCACCCCTCGACGGGTGCGCCCATCGCGTCACCAATTGCGAGGCCCACAAGGGTCCCAATCGCCCTAGACTCAAAAGTCGGTTTTTCCATCAAACTCCCCTTCCCAAAGGCTAGACCCTAGACTTTGCCTTTCGCGGCAAAGTCTAGGAAGTGATATATAGAACTTCAATATCCCTAACTACCGTCTACGATAAGCCCGATCCAGAGCTGCTTGTGCTGCAGCCGCTTCTTCTTTCACAATTTTCTCGAGAGGTCTTTCACCCAGCTCTTGATAGCGCACCCAAATGTTTGTGAGATGCGGACGAACTACCTCTTTAAAGTATCGGCTCACCTCATAGGGAGGCATGGCGGGTCCTTCCTGTGCCAAATCCCATTGTACGGAACGTAGACGCTCAGTATCCCAGCCCAACTCTAGCCATACCTCGGGATTTGGTGGTGGCCAGTGACCTGCCTCGGCTGCGATGAACCCAGCCTCTGGGCCACTAATGAATTTCAGAAAGTCCCAAGCTATGTCCTTGTTTTTGGAGCCGGACCACATGTAGTACTGAACAGAGTGCCCATAGACTAAGGGCTCGATGCCCTTTTTAACAGGGGCTACTATCGGTGTCCAACGCAAAGGTGAATCATAGTATCGCTGGGTGTTCCACTCAATTAGCCCTACAGCCACCTGTCCAGTCACAAAGAGACGGGAAGCGCTACTGCCTACTTGATCCATGAAGAACTGGGGAACAACGAGTCCTTCTTCTTCCAGGTCTAGAATGAACTGGATCGCTTCAATGGTTTCAGGCGAATCTAGATAACCCTGAACTTGACGACCCGTTGGATCCGTAAGCTTAGCTCCAAGACTGTAGCCAAATGGGTGCGATTGCAGGGTGTGCGCCTTATTTATCCCTGCAAGTCCAAAAATGTTGTTCTCGTAGTCAACGATTTGTCTCAGGATATCCCTCATTTCTTCGGGAGTCCAATCAGGTGTAGGATATGGTACACCTGCGTTGTCAAAGATCTCTTCATTGTAGACAAACGTTAGATAAACGGCATCTCGCGGTACGCTATAATAACGGCCTTGGTATTCCGCACGAGCCCGAGCTGAAGGGAACCACATTTCATTAGGATCTAGTCCGTCCCGTTCAAAATAAGGAGTCAAATCTTCTAGGAACCCATCTTCTGCCTGATCAGCAGCAAAGTAATAGGTGATGACATCTGGGGCTACGTCCGCAGCTATGCTGGTCAAAATTTTCTCTACGTAACCACCTTGAGGAACGTTCAGAATCTCGATAACTACATCGGGGTTCTTTTCCATGTATGCGTCTGCAATTTTCTGGTACGTCGTCTGCCATTCCAGTGTATCGGGGTTAGCCCACACGATGGTCACTTTTGCTGATACGGCTAAACTGGCAAACAAGATCAATGTTACACAAACAAGGCTGATTAGTTGTATCCTTTTCAATGCACTACCTCCTAAAGTTTTGATAGCTGAACCGACAACAGACTAAATGTGCTTACCACTCCCTTCTCTATCCCTTGATACCTACAGATGCGAAACCTCCAATCAAATGTCTTTGAACACAGAAGTATAAGACTAGCATGGGAATGACAGACATTACTGTAGCAGCCATTAGGATGGGCCAATCTGTCTCGTACATCCCTTGCAATAAACTGAGACCCAGGCTCAATGTATATTTCTTAACGTCATTAAGGTAAATCAGAGGCCCAAAAAAGTCGTTCCAAACATTCGTCACAGTCAAAACCGAGATAACGGTTAAAGGCGGCCTACATAAGGGAATCATTATGCGCGAAAACAGTTGGAACGTGCCACAGCCGTCTATACGAGCCGCCTCATCCAATTCAAGAGGAATGCTCATCATATACTGACGCATGAGAAAAATCTGATAAGCACTTCCTGTAAAAGCTGGAACAGTTAATGGCAGGAATGAGTTTACCCAACCAAGTTTATTGAAAATAATGAAGCTGGGGATTAGGGTCACATGGTAGGGTACCATCAATGATGCCAGCAGTATCATGAACAGAAAGTTTCTCCCGGGAAAGCGGAGCCTAGCGAAACCAAACGCGACTAGAGAGACTGAGACTATATGTCCCAAGACGTTTATACCGACCAGATAGGTACTGTTCGCGATGAACTTAGCGAAAGGCCCCATGTAAAATACCTTGACGTAATTGGACCATAAGAATGGATTAGGAATGAGTTGTGCTGGTATAGCGAAAGCTTGATCCATCGATTTCAGTGAAGTCAAAACCGCCCACGCCAGAGGGACTAGGAATACCCCGCACAAGACAATTAAGATGCCGTGACTTAGAACGTCACCAAACAACTTTTTTCTACTATTTGAGTTAGACATGATATTTAACATCTTTTCACCCCTAGGGTTGTCAACACTTTCCCGGACACGTGCTAAGCGACACTCATTGAAAGCTCTTCTGTGTACTTGTTCAGCCATTCCATTGGACTAAGATAACCTAACCGTTTTTGTACGCGACGCGTGTTGTAAA
>JAAYOK010000003.1 GCA_012520355.1 Bacillota bacterium
CGAGACTGGCTTGATCCAAGCGAGTGGTCCTCTGGAACTGAGGAACATTGGACCAGGTCCTGGGGCCCCGGCAAATCGATTCTGCCACCCCAGGGGGCACTAGGCGGTGGGTGGCCAGGCCGAGCCGCAACTCATCTCCTTGCCATACTGTTTCGGAACTGGAATGAAAGACGCTCGGGGGCACAATGGTCAAACCGGAGGCCTGAGCGTCACGGAGAAGCAACTCCCTGTCTTTCCCGGAACGTCCCTCATTTAAGAGTGTGGCAAAAAAGGCGCCCGGATAGTGGGCCTTCAGATAGGCCGCCTGCCAGGTGATCTTAGCGTAGCTTACGCTATGAGCTTTGTTAAAGGCGTAGCCGCTGAACTTCGCTACCTTGGCAAAGAGCTTCTCCGCCTCAGGGGCGCTAAGGCCCGACTTCGTCTGGACTCCTTGCACAAAGCGTTCTCGCCACGTCTCAGTCACCCTGGATTCGCCTTTGGCCAAGTCACTCCTGAGAATATCTGCTTCTCCAAGGGTGAAGCCTGCAACTCTACTTGCGATAAGCATCACTTGCTCTTGATACAAGATTAAGCCATAGGTTTCATCGAGGATCTCGCCCAAGACAGGGTGGGGGTAGCGAATCTTACTACAGCGATCTCGTCTAGCCACATAGTCGGGAAACATCTTTAAGGGGCCTGGCCTACCTAGGGCCAACAAGGCCACTAAGTCTTGAAACGAGCCAGGTCTGAGCTTGCAGAGGAGGTCTTGAAAGAGCTCGCTCTCCAATTGAAAAACCCCGAGACTTCTCCCCGCACCGAGCATTTCGCATGTTTTCGCATCTTGGAGGGGAATCTCCTGCAAAGAAAAGGCTCCATCAACTTCCTTGACTCTCTGTTCCATGTGCTGTAGTAAGGTCAAGGTACGCAGACCGAGGAGATCAATTTTCAAGGCGCCTAAAGTCTCTAGGGCATACATATCAAGGTGGGTTATGGGAATATCTCTGTCCAGATAAACGGCACTGATCTCTTGAATAGGCCTCGCGGAGACAATGACCCCAGCTGCATGGGTGGAGCGATTTCGCTTTAAATCTTGCAGTTCACTGGCCACGGCCAGTTCTTCCTGGCCTAAGGCAGCCTGCACTGCCTGCCTGGCATGTTTGGCGCCAAAGGTACCATAGGTACCAATTTGGGCCACATGTTCTTTGCCATAGCTGGTGACCAGGTAAGCGAGGACCTCTCCTCGCCTCTCATAGCAAAAATCCAAATCAATATCGGGACGCTTCTTCCGCTCTGCATTCAAGAAACGCTCAAAGAGTAGGCCAAAATCCAGAGAGTCGATCTCTGTAATGCCCAAACAGTAGGCGACCAAGCTACTAGCCGCGCTACCCCGACCGGGACCCACTGGAATTCCAGCTTCCTTGGCAAATCGCACCAGATCAGCAACGATGAGAAAGTAATCCTCATAGCCCAGATCTTGAATCACAGCCAACTCATGCCTTAAGCGCTGGGCGATTTCTTCACGAACTGCACCAAAGCGCTTAGTCGCTCCCTGCCAAACCAAATCCTCCAAGTTCGGTACATGGGGAGGGCGTGGCAAGCGTTGCTCCCTTGGTAATCCCACGTGCTCGACGCTTCGTGCAAGTTCCATGGTGGTTTCACGGACAACGCTAGGGCCGTCAAAGACCTTCCAGAGATCATCCCAAGCCAGAAGTGGATGCGCTGGGACCTTCCGCCCCTTATCCTCCACATGACAAAGGATCTCCAAGGTGCGCTTGGATTCTTCTTTTAGGTAACGGACATCCTGGCACAGGACGAATTTTTCCGGGGGAAACAAACCAAAATGATCGAGTGTTTGACCGAGTTCATGGCGAATGTAGTAGTGTGGGCCAAAGTGCTGCTGGAGCCAGCTGTGTTGCGCGCTACTTGGTTCATTCTCCGGTCCACCCTTGAGCAGTGCCAAGTCCTTTTTGTACTCCAAGAGCCCCTCTTTGGTGATCCCATCGGGCTGGGCCAACGATGTGAGGTGCAATAGGTTGGCATAGCCCCGATTCGTCAGGGCCAAGAGCACAACCTGACCTAGGTCCTTGACCTCTAACTCAACGCCAAAGATGGGCTTAATCCCCGCCTTGAGGCAAGCCTTCTCAAATTCCCCATGTCCAGCAGTGGTGGCCCAATCGGTCAAAGCCAAGGCCTCGATACCAAGTTTCGCAGCCTGCAAGACCAGCTCCTCCACCTTACAAACAGACTGCAAGAGCGAATATTCACTATGCGTATAGAGTTGCACAGATGCCAACCCACTTCACCCCCATGAACAAAAAAGGGCCTCAGCCCTTTATTGTCTATCTGCCTCTTCTCGGTAGATAACGGCACCGAGTTTCTTCAGTTTGTCTTCGAAGAACTCATACCCTCGATCTAAGATTTCTACCCCATACAGCTCTGTCCGCCCTTCCGCGGCTAAGGCGGCAATGGCTAAGGCGGCGCCGGCCCTAAGGTCGGTAATCTCAACCGGGGCTCCTGTGAGCTGGGAAACACCTCGGATAATGGCCGTACCTTGCTCAATCTTAATGTCTGCACCCATCCGCCGTAACTCATCCACATAACGGAAACGATCGAAGATGGTTTCACGCACTACGCTGGTTCCATCCGCCAGGCACATCGCGGCTACTAAAGGTTGCTGTAAGTCGGTGGGAAAACCAGGATAGGGTAGGGTTTCCACATCGATTGGTTTGAGGCGCTCAGGAGCGATTACATGTAGTTCGTTATCCCCCCTGGTTAAAGAAACCCCAGCCTCTTCCAGCTTCACGATGGGAACCCGCAAATGCTCTGCTACCACGCTCTGAATGAGAATATCCCCACCGGTAATGGCCGCGGCAAAGAGAAAGGTTCCTGCTTCAATCCGGTCGGGAATAATGGAATACTCAATGCCGTGCAAACGCTCGACACCCTCGATCCGAATGCTCTCGGTTCCCGCGCCCCTGACTTTCGCTCCCATTCCATTGAGAAAAATGGCTAAATCTACGATCTCTGGCTCTTTGGCCGCGTTCTCCAAGATCGTTGTACCTTCGGCCAACGAAGCTGCAATCATCAGATTGATGGTCGTGCCAACGCTGGCGCGATTCACATAGATGTGGGTGCCATGAAGCTGTTTCGCTTCTGCTTTCATATAGCCATGTTCAATCACGACCTCAGCACCCATTTGGGTAAATCCTTTAATGTGGTAATCCACTGGTCGAGAACCTATGGCGCAACCACCAGGCAGGGGTACTTCGGCCTTGCCAAGCCTGGCTAAGAGTAGACCTGCGCTATAGAATGAAGCACGCATTTTGCGGACTAAATCATACGATGCCTTATGTCCGGCGAGGGTCGATCCCCTAATATGTAAGCGTTCCTGATCATCAAACCAGACACCGACCCCCAGATCTTGGAGAATCAGGCAGATCGTACCAATATCACTACCCTGAGGAATATTATCCAACACACATTCGCCTTTAGTTGCCAGTGCTGCAGCGACAATAATGGCAAGAGCACTGTTTTTTGCCCCACTTATTTCCACCGTTCCGCGGAGAGGCTTGCCACCTTCAATAATTAAACGAGCCATTGCTACGCCTCCCTATGCTAATCCCTTGAAATAGTCTGCCACTATTTCTTCTAAAAGATCGTTTCGTTCGATGGATTGAATTAGACGCCTCGCGTCACCGTGAGCGGTAATATACGAAGGATCGCCAGATACAAGATAACCGACAATCTGGTCTAAGGGTTGATACCCTTTCTCCGTTAAAGCAGTCCACACTTTTGCTAAAATCTCCTTCGTATCGCTAGCTTCCGTATCAATGGCGGAAAATAAACGTGTCTGATCCGATACTCCCATTCAAGACCCTCCCTCTCTACAAAAACCTCTTGCTGCATATCGTTCGCCCTGGGCTAGTCAACCTTGACCGCCTGGTCTATTTAGAAAAAGCTAGATCCGCCACACCCTCTGCAATGTTGTTGGCATGGTCCGCAACCCGCTCCAAATTACTCACAACATCTAGGAAAAGTACGCCTGCCTCAGGATTACAGAGCCCCTCG
The DNA here is from genome assembly GCA_012520355.1 of Bacillota bacterium. Taxonomy (GTDB): domain Bacteria; phylum Bacillota; class Limnochordia; order Darwinibacteriales; family Darwinibacteriaceae; genus UBA5420. The sequence goes on from JAAYOK010000003.1 coordinate 4,048, forward strand.
TTGAGCCGGGCAATATGATTGGTGCGGTAACGCTTCTCGAGCTCATCCACTTTGTCATCTTCCCCAATGAGACTGGTAGCCAGGTTCATGTCATGTTCAGCTAAGGCCTCCAGTACACTACGGGAAATCCGGTCCACCTCAGAGAACATCTTCTGCAAATCATCCCGGGCCGCATCGCTCAACTCATGCCGACCATTTTCCCTCACTTCTGCCAGTTCGAAAATATTGATGGCATGATCCGCCATACGTTCTAGGTCGTTGACGATATGCATCAGATTCACCATTTCCCGAGCCTCACTCTCGTTCATGGAATGTTGGTTGGCTTTCGCCAAGAAGGCCGTAATAGCGGTTTCTAACGAGTTCACAACTTCTTCTCGCTGCTCGATATCGCTGAGTTGCTCTGTTTCACCTGACATAAACGCAGTAACAGCCTGTTGAACCATTTCCACCGCGATGGACCCCATACGTACAGCCTCTTTCTGGGCACTCATAAGGGCACCAGGTGTTTGAATCAAGCGTTCGTCTAAGAATTTGGGCTTTGCCTCATACAAGCCATCCCCTTCAGGTATGATGGCGGTAACAAATTCCACAAAACGAGGTAAAAACGGAAAAAGAATGACAGTCGTGAACACATTAAACAAAGTGTGTGCATTGGCTATTTGCCTGGCGACCGTCTGGCCTGTGAGCAGGACTAGGCTCGTGAAGGGTCTCCGCAAGACAATGAACAAAATCACACCGGCTAAATTAAAAAGAACATGACTTAAGGCTGCTCTTTTGGCAGTAACCGGTGAACCCAGGGATGCTAGAACCACTGTAATGCAGGTTCCTAGGTTTGCACCTACGATCAAAGCTAGGCCCGCGGGGAGACTTAGAATTCCCTGCCAAGAAAAGGCGATCACCAGACCTGTTGTGGCACTAGAACTTTGGACGATGGCGGTAAAGAGTGCGCCGGCTAGGATCCCTAAAACAGGCCGATCTCCAATTGTAACTAGGAGTTGCAAGAATGGCTCATACTCCCGTAATGGGCTCACCGAGGAACTCATGGTCTGCAGTCCTAAAAGCAACAAACCAAAGCCCAAGATTCCCATACCGCCATAGCGATAGAGTTTCTTCTTGGCAAAGTAATAGAGAATGGCACCCACTGCAATGAGGGGATAGGCTAGGCTATAGATATCAAAGGATACGATTTGAGCGGTAATTGTGGTACCAATGTTGGCCCCCATGATCGTCCCGACCGCTTGACTCAGTGTCATGAGCCCTGAGTTGACAAAGCCCACAGTCATCACTGTCGTTGTGGAACTCGACTGTAACAGGGCCGTAACGGCCGCTCCAGTCAAAACAGCTTTGATAGGCTTTGAGGTGAATAGCTCCAAAATCCGGCGCATACGTGCGCCGGCAGCTTTCTGCAGCCCATCACCAAGGAGCTGAATACCTAGGAGAAAAAGACCTAGTCCACCCAACAGACCGATAATAATCGAAACCACTCCGGTGCTCAAAACGACACCCCTCACGATCTAGATTCTTGTTACTCTTTCCTGACGATGGCATACAGTATGTAGTAGAGCGAAGGAGGATTGTCCATGAAGGTACTATTTCTCTCTGATTTTTTCCTAAGTGGTCAAACCACCCATGTCCTAGAGTTAGCCAAACAGTTACAATTCTTAGGAACGGACATACACATCGCCTTTGGAACAATCCACAGTAAATTGTTTCGGACACATTACAGACATGATCTAGCTCGCCAGAAACTGTCTTTTTCTGAAGGAGCAGAGCTGAAAAAGCTACTTTCCCTCTGTCACACCTTCAAGCCAGATCTCATTCATAGCCAAAGTTCAACCCTGTTTCAGAGGGCTCAACTCTTAGCTTCTCGCATCGGTGTTCCCTATATTCTAACCTGCCATGGATTAGGATTTAACCATGCTCGTTATCGCTACCTCTTCCAGGACGCCGCGGCCGTGATCGCCATTGGACCCAATGTAGCCCAAGAAATCTCGCATCTGAATCCGAATGTGACCGTCATCCTCAATGGTGTAGATACCCATCGCTTTCATCCACCTACAGATGACACGGGACTTCGTAAGAGTATTATCTATGTCGGTCGTTTGGAGCAAAAGCGGATTGAACCCTTGAGGCATTTAGCCCAAATTTACACAGAACTGACCAAGAAACCCCTTGGCATTATCTCCAACTGGAATCCGGGCCTCCCTGGAACTCGGTTTCGACCCTGGCAAGCGGACTTGGTTCCCCATTTGCAGAGTGCCGGAATCGTAGCCGCCTGTGGACGCACCGCTCGAGAAGCATTGAGCGCCGGTAATGTGGTCTTACTTATGCAACAAGCATATGACGGTATTATCTCACCTGGCCTTGTCAACGTACCCAACTTTGATTTCAGTGGGAATTTAGGCCGCTTTTCCTATGCTCAATTACAAAGCGATGTGAAAGGACTTCTGCGTTCCAATTACAGACTGAAAAAATTGCAAACATGGGGACGGCGCTATGCCCTCGCCCATCTTTCTAGCGAACAGATGGCCAGGAAGACACTGGAGGTTTACAAAAAACTTGTAATCCCCCAAAAAAAGCCCCATCAGAATCGATGGGGCTTCGATGACAATTGGCTGGGGGACTAGGATTCCAGTCGAAAGCAGATAAGTCATCGTGTCCCGCACCATACCTGTCAGAGTTCTCCCATCATTGAATTCAACGCTCATCGCTAACTTCCTGCCACAATAATCTCCACGAGCGGTTAGACCTAAAGTGGACAACTTCTCTGAGACACCCTGCTATCTCCGGTTAGTGGTGGACGAACTACGAACGAACATTTCCTACTAGCGAAAAAAGTAACGAAAGGACAACATCCTGCTTAAATACGGGAATATTTTGCAGGAAGGCGATATTTCTTGTCAAATATATATTTTACACATCATTACAAAATTAAAGGCACAAGCGTGAACCATGGCGTGCAGTCAATGCGGTTATTATCGGAACAGTTGCAGAGTTTGACCTTCGTTACCGTGGCTCCTTGCCGGCTACCGTTGTTTACCAGACTCTATAGCGCACGACCAATGATTGGACGTATAACTATTACCTTCGTTCTGAGGGGAACAAGCATATTATCTGACCATCCCGGGGGAGGCAATAAAATCAAATGATCACGCAGTCTGAAGCAGATCGCCTTTTGGAATTGAGGAAAGTCGTTACTTCAAGAGAAACAATGAACTTACCGATAAAAGGGAAGAAATCTTGGGATTTGGAATCAGACGATGGTTCCGAGAAGTTCATAATTGATGTTTGGTGTGGTAAGATAGAGATGACCAGATATTCAACAAATCATCGTTATAGAAAAGACATTGTCTTAGCTAGGGTTTGTGTCAATAATCAACCACACATGAACCCAAATGGTGATATTATTTCCGAACCTCATCTTCACCTCTATCGAGAAGGACTTGGGGACAAGTACGCTATACCCTTGCCCAAGGAGTTCTTTTCCGCACCCCATGACATTGTATGTACAACAAGGGAATTTCTGGCATATTGTAACGTTGTGGAGCATCCCGAAGTCCAACAACAGGGGGGACTTTTCCCATGATGAAAGAAGCCGAACAGTTTAAGGAGAGTTATCTGAGCTGGCTAAACGACAAACTCGTTGCGTCCAATGTTGGAGAGTACATCCGTATCGACGCACCATTCTTGGATCGACACAATGATTTCATCACACTATACGTGAAGCCTGAAAACGGTGGCTATCTCCTGACTGATGATGGCTTTACGATTGGTGACCTCCTAATGGCGGGGTGTGATCTGTCTACGCCAAAACGGAAAATGATCCTAAGTGAGATAACAAATGGCTTTGGGGTAAGCGTGACAAGTGATGACGAGTTGACTATCCGCGCGAATACCCATGATTTTGCTTTAAAAAGACACATGCTAATTCAGGCAATGTTATCGGTCGATGACATGTTTATGATGTCCCAAAGCCACACTGCAAGCGTTTTTCTTGAGGACATCGCCCTATTCTTGTCGGACAACGATGTTCGGTACTCCGAGTCAATACAGATGCCTGGCACCAGTGGTTTGAGCCACAAAATCGATTTCTTGATTCCCGCTTCGAAAAAAGCGCCTGAACGGCTGATGAAGGGAGTCAACTCACCCACCATGGAGAAAATCAAATCGATCCTTTTCACTTGGAGCGACATACGCCCTCTACGAAAAGCAGAGACAAAGTTCTTAATCTTGTACAATGACACGAAAAAGGTTAGTAATGACTTGCTTGCGGCAATGAAAAACTGTGAAGCCACACCAATCCCTTGGTCTAGTAAGTATAGCTTCGTCGAAGAATTAGTAGCATAAGAGACTGTAGGAACCTACGATTTGGGCATACACTGAGCACTTGAGGACCATGGCCAAGGTTTAATTTGATGGCTACGTGATGGTTGTAACCACAAAAAACGACCAAAGGCAGGGCAAAAACTTCAAACCGGGACAAGAACCCGAACAACGAAAAAGACCCGCATTGGCGGGCCTTGCCGATATTTTAGTGTTGGCTGGGGGACTAGGATTCGAACCTAGACTAGATGAGTCAGAGTCATCCGTCCTGCCATTAGACGATCCCCCAGTACTTGTAACCGAATATACCACATCCACTAGAAAAAAGCAAGAGTGCTCTGCGACTAATTAGGTAGCCTACCTTGCCAGGTCTTCGTGGATCCCTTCCGTAAAATTCACATAGCGTGCAGCACAGAATAGATAGTCACTGAGCCGATTTAAGAAGGGTAAAACATGTTCATGTTCTGGGTCAAGTTCATCGTCCATGGCCACAATCAAGCGTTCTGCCCGGCGGCAGACGCTCCGGGCCACATGGAGAAACGCAGCCCCTTGGGAGCCCCCAGGAAGAATAAAATCCTGAAGGGGCTTCAGTTCAGCCTCAAGTTTGTCAATGGTAGCCTCAAGCTGAGCCACGTCCTCTTCCCCAATCTTCCCTGGTCCTCCAGCGAGAATCGAGGCCATAACAAAGAGACGCCTCTGTACCCAAACCAAGACATCCACCAGTTCGCTCTGGGATTGATAGGTCATGGCCAAGCCGAGAAAACTGGACAATTCATCGACTGTTCCGTAAGCCTCTACGATACCGTCGTTCTTCCGAATTTTGACACCATTCGCCAGTTGAGTTAGTCCTTGATCGCCGCTTCTGGTATAGATTTTCACTGTTCTCTAATCTCCACAGTCCAAGTGATTTCCGCGGTCTTGTTGACCATACCAGCCACAGAACAATACTTGTCTAAAGAGAGCCTGACTGCATCTTCGAGCCCTTTACGACTGAGATCTTCGCCTTCGAAGACAAAGGTCATCTCCACTTTGCTAAACACCTGGGGATACTCGGTTGTCCGCTCCGCTTCCACCAATACCTCAAAGTCTCGTACGTTCAGCCGCTTCTTTTCAATAATAAGAGCAACATCAATACCAGAACAGCCTGCTAAACCCAGGAGCACCAGTTCCATGGGGCTCGGGGCCGTTCCATTGCCGCCGTTTTCCTTGGTAACATCCATTGTTACGGCATGATTCGAACCTGAAACACCGTAAAAGCCAAGTTTTCCATCCCATCTAACCTTCGCTTGCACTAGATCAACTCCCTTTCCTTTAGCATTGTCTTCGTGCGCGTAATCCGCTCTAACACACGCTCTTTACCTAAGAGTTCTAGGACATCATAGATCCCTGGGCTCACATTCGTACCTGTTAAGGCCACGCGAATTGGCTGGATCAGATCTCCCATCTTAATGCCAAACGTTTCTAGGCCAACCTTAAACTGCGGTTTCAACGTTTCCTCATCAAGCTTAGAGGCAGCTTGAACTGCATCGTAAACAAAGTCTAAGACGGCTTCCGTATGGGGTTTCGTCATGATCTTTTCGACAATCTCTGATTTGTACTCATAATCATCTTTGAAGAAGTACTCCGCTAGTTCTACCACCTCAGCCATGAGCTTTAGGCGACTTTGTAGCTCTTTTAGAATTCTCAGAGCATAGTCGCGTTCCTCAGTATTTGGCTCTTCGGGCAGAAAACCGGCCTTTTGCCAGAAGGGTAGAGCTACTGCATAGAGTTCTTCTAAGCTTTGTTCCCGAATATAGACGCCATTCATCCATTCGAGTTTTTGCAGATCAAAAACCGCTGGATTTTTCGATACTCGCTCTAAGCTAAACTTCTCAATCAGCTCCGAGGTGGAGAAGATGGTCTGGGAATCATCATACCCCCAACCGAGTAAGGAGAGATAGTTCACCATGGCCTCGGCTAGATACCCTTCATCATAAAACTGGGTGACCGAAGTTGCCCCATGACGCTTACTCAAAAGCGATTTGTCAGGCCCAAGAATCATGGGAATATGGGCAAATTTCGGTACAGCAAAGCCTAGAGCTTGATAAATCTGAATTTGCTTAGGAGTATTGGAGAGGTGATCCTCACCCCGAATAACATGGGTTATTTTCATCAAGGCATCGTCCACCACTACTGCGAAGTTGTAGGTAGGCATACCATCCGACTTGAAAATAACAAAGTCATCGACTTGGGTGACATTATCGAATTTGACATTGCCACGAACCAAGTCTTCCACAAGGGTTTCCCCTTCGTCTAATGCTTTAAAGCGGAGAACAGGTATCCGTCCCTCTGCTCTATACTTCTCTTTATCCTCATCGGTCAAGTGGAGACAGCGTCCATCGTAACGTGTCCCTTGACCAAGTTTGATCTGTTCTTGCCTTCTCTCGTCAAGCTCTTCTGGGCTACAGTAGCATTCATAGGCCCGACCCTTTTCCATCAGCTTATTGGCATATTCCCGGTAGAGATCTAAGCGCTGGCTCTGGTAGTAAGGTCCATAGTCCCCACCCTTGCCTGGGCCTTCATCCCAATCGAGACCAAGATAGTTTAAGGAATCGATAATCACCTGTGTGGCAGCTTCCGTGGAACGGGCCGCATCTGTATCTTCAATCCGCAGAACAAAGGAACCCCCATGATGTCTGGCATAAAGCCAGTTAAACAAAGCGGTACGTGCTCCTCCCACATGAAGATCACCTGTTGGACTTGGTGCGAACCTTACTCGTACTGTGCTCATTAAAAAACCTTCCTCCCAAATACCGAAATTCTTGTTTTTCCCTTCACTAACTCCCGGGCCAATTCTCGATAGGCGAGGGCCCCGGGAACCTGTATCTTCGCTTCAAAGACGGGTGCCTGCGCCCTTGCACTCTCTGCAAAGCGGATACTGCGGGCTACCGTATGGGGGAACACATAAAGCCGTGGAAACTCCGTATCCAGAAGTTCCAAGATTTGCCGTCCATGTAAGGTACGGGTGTCGAACATCGTGGGCAAGAGCCCAGCAATCTTCAGCTTACTATTTAACGAACCCTTCACCTTAGCAATCAACTTCAATAAAGCACGAGTGCCCCGAATACTCAAAAACTCGCAAGAAACAGGTATAATCACCTCGTCGGCTGCAGCTAGCGCGTTGATGGTCAAAAGGCCCAGAGACGGCTGACTATCTAGTAGGATAAAGTCATAGCTCTCCCTCACCTCATTGACAATCCGCGTGATGCGTCTTTCTCGGGCTGGTGCATTAACAAGTTCAAACTCTGCTAGAGATAGATCAATATTTGCCGGTAGTAGATCGATACCATAATCATTGGAAACCAGTATGTCCCTTGGCTTTGTATTACGTGTGAGACAATGATAGATAGTCTTCCCGATTTCTTCCGGTTCAAATCCTGCGTAGTAGGTTAGACCACCCTGTGGATCAAGGTCCACCAGTAACACCTTTTGGCCAATATCGGCCAGGGCTACCCCTAGATTATAGGTTGAAGTGGTTTTTCCCACTCCCCCTTTTTGATTGGCGAGTACAAAGACTGTAGCCACGCATGTTCACTCCCTCGCTTGCTACAGCAGTATTTCAACGAGGAGAGGCAGAAACCCTGCCAGCTTCTGGGTAACTCCTTCATTTCTTGAAAAGGATCTTGTCAAATGAGCAAGAATAATAGCGTGAAAGGAAGTGACTCTATGTTCAATGTATTTGTAACGCGCAAACTGCCAGGGTCTGCCTTGGACCAATTGCGAGAAAGTTGCAATGTCACGGTACATCCCGAGGACCGAAACATAACAAAGGCAGAACTCTTGGAAAGGGTCGTTGGGCAGGACGCCCTCATTTCCATGCTGTCTGATCCCGTAGATGCCCAGGTGATTACAGCGGGAAAACAGCTCAAGGTGATTGCCAACTACGCCGTAGGCTTTAATAATATCGATGTGAAGGCGGCAAGTCAAAGAAAGATTCCCGTATGTAACACTCCTGATGTGTTAACCAATGCCAGTGCCGACTTTGCCTGGGCTCTCTTGATGAGTACCGCCAGGCGAGTGATTGAAGGGGATACCATGACCCGAAACGGCCAATTTACAGGCTGGGCTCCTGAACTGCTCTTAGGTGTCGAAGTCTACGGTAAGACCCTGGGTATCATTGGTGCTGGCCGCATCGGGCAAGCGGTGGCCAAAAGAGCCCTTGGATTCGATATGAAAGTTTTGTATCATAATCGTAGCAGACTTCCTCATAGTGTGGAAGAGGCATACAATATGAAATATGTGGACCTAACCACACTCCTTGGCCAAGCGGATTTTGTCTCGCTCCATTGTCCCTTGACTCCTGAGACGAAGTATCTCATTGGCCCAAAAGAGCTGGCCAGCATGAAACCAACGGCTATCCTAATTAACACCGCCAGAGGGCCTGTAGTTGACGAAGCCGCTTTGGTCACTGCGCTGAAAGAAAGAACCATCTATGGTGCAGGCCTAGACGTGTTCGAGGATGAACCAGCCCTCAAACCGGGTCTAGCAGAACTTCCCAATGTGGTCTTGGCTCCCCACATCGCCAGTGCCGCAGTGGAGACCCGAGTCAAGATGGTGGAAATGGTTGTCCGGGATGTGCAAGCTGCCTTGGAGGGGCAGAAACCGGTCAATCTGGTGAATCCAGAAATCTATTAAGGAGGACAGATTGAACATGGCGAAACGGATTTTTCGCTCTAGAGAGAAGAAAATTGCAGGTGTGTGCGGGGGACTAGCAGAGTATTTTAATATTGATCCCACCATTGTCCGCCTCATCTGGCTGATCTTAGTACTCGCTTACGGAACGGGCATTGCAGCCTACTTTATCGCTTGGCTTGTGATCCCAGAGACACCTTAGAACTATGCTTGACTTCAAGCCCTTTAGGAGGAACTAAAGGGCTTTTTCTACAGTCATTATGGATCAAAAAAGCGACCCTTCGGAAAAATTCCCTAAAGATCGCTTACATGATCGAATGGCTCCCCGGGTTGGACTCGAACCAACAACCCTTCGGTTAACAGCCGAATGCTCTGCCATTGAGCTACCGAGGAGTACTAACATTACTTTAGCATAGCTTTTTCCCTAAGTCAAGAGTAACAAATCCTTCAATCCTCTCATATCTTGATATGAACCGTAACCACGGTATTGATATGTAAAGGAGGATTCACTTTGGAAAACGACGACAAAATCCATCTTAATCAAGAGCAGCAAGCTGAAAAGTCCATTGAAGTTCAACCCACTCAGGTCTGTGGTCCCAACACAACCCCTTATGTGGTACGCCCAGGGGATACAATGTTCTCCATCGCTCGCCAATTCGGTGTCAGTCTCGATGCACTCATCAAAGCCAATCCCCAGATTCTCGATCCAAGTCAGTTACGTCCCGGGCAAATCGTTTGTATTCCCCAGGTAGTCTGTCCCACTGGAACCTTCGCCTATATAGTCCAACCGGGAGATACCATGTTTAGTATTGCTCGCAGATTCGATGTACCCCTGCAAACACTGATTGACGCCAATCCGCAGATTCCTGATCCAGCCAGACTTGTTCCAGGTCAGACGGTCTGCGTTCCCATTACCAGCCCACCACCGACCACATGCCCACCAGGAACATTTAGCTATACGGTACAGCCAGGCGATAGTATGTGGAGTATTGCTCGGAAGTTTGGGGTCTCACTCGATGCCTTGATTGCAGCGAATCCGCAGATTCCCAACCCTAATCTGATCTTCCCAGGCCAAATTGTCTGTGTGCCTCGGAGTGCACCAGGCCCATGTCCGCCTGGCACGTTCAGCTACACAGTACAGCCTGGGGACAGTATGTGGAGTATCGCGCGCAAGTTTGGAGTCTCACTCGATGCCTTAATCGCTGCTAATCCCCAGATTCCCAATCCCAACCTGATTTTCCCCGGACAGATCGTCTGCGTGCCAGGCAGCCAACCCCCACCACCGGGGCGGTGCCCAGCGGGGACCTTTGCCTACACAGTACGTCCCGGCGATAGCATGTGGAGTATTGCCAAGCGCTTTGGTGTATCCCTGGACGCTCTGATTGCAGCCAATCCCCAGATCCCTAATCCCAATTTGATCTTTCCAGGCCAGACTGTTTGCGTACCAAACCGATAAGTGGAAGCAAGTGATTGAAGGGTACACCTTCTGAGCATACTAGTCTCAGGAGGTGTACCTTTCTATGTTAAGAGTACAAGTGTCTTTGTATCCCGTTGAGCAACTGGAAATCCATGATCTGCGTGGCCTCTCCACCAAATTCTTGAACGAACATGCCTTAGATTACGATTTTCAGCCAAGTCAGACCTCATTTGACACAACCATTACAGGGGAAGACGACGAAGTGTGGACAGCTTTACGACACCTATTCCAAGCCAACTTGCAGGACGGCCATGACGTTGTTATGGTCACAACGATCACCCACTGGGAGAATACCAAAAAGGCTTGACGATCCCCAAGAAATTTGTTAGTCTGAATTTGGGCAATGGTGAAAGTGTTCACCAATAAAAATGATCTGGAGGTATATACATGAAAAGATTGTCCTTAGTCTTCACCCTGATCTTAGTTTTGTCCTTATCTTTAGTAGCACAGGCGGCGTATGTTGATGGAACATATGAAGCCTGGAGTGATGCAAGTGATAAGAGCATCCAATCGTCCAAGGTCTTTATCGAAGATGGCAAGATCGTTGCAGTTATCCTTCGTGAGTACACGGACAAGCATGTGGAGAAAGACTGGTCCACCTATCCATGGCCACAAGCTGGCGAAGCAGCCCGCACCTTGGGAGCACAATTTGTAGCAAACCAAGCTGCCGAAGCTGATATCGTCACTGGAGCTACTGGCAGTTCCACCGGTTGGATCCAAGCCACCGAACGAGCATTGATTAAAGCTAGTGGTGTAGAACCCACAAACAAATACTTCGATGGCACCTTCTTGGGCCGTTCCGAAACCTCTTCCTACGGTCAATATTACAAGGTTGTCTGGGTTACCATTAAAGACGATAAGATCGTTGACTACAAGGTACAACGTGTACTTCCAGACCACACCATTCAAGATCCCGCTGAATATGGTTGGCCGCTAGAGATGGCTCGGGACGCTTACAGAGAAGCAGCACTGGAAGCTGAACCAGGGTTTGTTGATGTAATCTCCGGCGCTACCGGCTTAACGCATCAATCGAACCACGCTGTACGTGACGCTTTAGACAAAGCTCTCACGAAATAGTTTCATCAATTTGCCCATAATAAAAGCACCCATGCTAGGGTGCTTTTTTCTTATGCTTTGCTTCAGAATCCCATGATATTGTAACCCGTATCAACGTAGATGACCTCACCTGTGATGCCACTAGACAGATCGCTGGCTAAAAAGGCTGCCGTGTCCCCCACTTCCCGACCTTCAACCGTGCGTTTGAGGGGTGCCTTGGCGGCATGTACCTCTAGAATGTCCAAGAATCCAGAGACGCCCCGGGCAGCCACTGTATTGATGGGCCCAGCCGAAATGGCGTTCACCCTGACTCCTGCAGGTCCTAAATCATGGGCCAAGTAACGAACACTGGCCTCCAAGGCAGCCTTGGCAACGCCCATGACGTTGTAACTCGGCATCACCTTTTCTGACCCATAGTAGGTTAGAGTGGTTATGCTGGCCTTATCACTAAAAACTGGAGTGAGGGCTCGGGCTAGGGCCACCAGGGAATAGGCACTGACCTCGAGGGCAGTCACAAAATGCTCCCGTTCCGTAAATAGATAGGCATTTTGTAGGGCTTCCCGGGGCGCAAAGGCCAAGGAATGGACTAGGCCATGAATGGTCCCTGCACTTTCCCTGATTGCATCTTGCACCTCTTCGATCTGCTCTGGTACCGATACGTCACAAGGCAAGATGGCCAGAGGCGGCTGGGTCAACTCCTCCGCGAGACCTTGAACCGCAGCTTTGGTTCGCTCGTTTTGGTACCCTAAGATGAGTTTAGCTCCCTGCGCATCCATGGCCTTAGCAATCGCCCAGGCGATACTGCGCTTATTGGCAATATTGAAAATGGCTATTCGCTTATCTTGTAGTAACACATAAACACCTCTTCACTTGTTTGTAAAGGTATTAGGCACTACTCTCCCCACTCCTGCGAACCACTCTTATGATCTGGTCATAATCTAGTCGCTACCATTACCTGCCCGGCGTTCGTTGAGACGAAAGACTAGGCGAAGCAAGCTGTCGGTGAGATGCATATCTTCCACAAGCACATGATCTGGCACCGTCAGATGGGTCGGACAGAAATTCCAGATACTGTCGACGCCCCCTGCAACTAACAGGTCGCAGACTGTTTGACCAGCCGCCTTCGGTGTTGCAATAATACCGATGTCCGCGGGGTTTTCCTGGAGATGTGTCTGCAGTTCCTCGAGGGGACGAATCACACATCCTCCGTGGTAGTTACCAATTAGGTGAGGGTTAATGTCAAAAATGGCTTCAATCTCAAAACCCTCAGCTCGAAACCATTCATAGCTACCGATAGCTTTCCCCAAATTGCCGGCTCCTACCAAAACCATGGCATAGCGCTGCTTGATTCCTAGGATTTGCTTCACCTGATCGAGAAGCTCCTCTACATTATAACCATAACCCTGTTGGCCGAAAGAACCAAAGTAGCTGAGATCCGAACGAATTTGAGCGGCAGTAAAATCTAGTGCTTCTCCAAGCTGCGCTGAAGAAATGCGCTCCACCCGAGCTGTCTCCAGTTCTGTTAAGTAGCGAAAATATACGGGCAGGCGACTGACAACTCCCTGTGGAACAGTCTCCCCCTTCTTCCTCCCTCGTAATGTCATCGTTCTCCTCCTCAAAAATGAGTTTCCTTGATCTTGCTAATAATTCGACAAGAATTCCTTGTATCCCTTTTCACAAGAGGAATTACTGCACCACGATCTCCCTAACTTCCTCCAGACGCAGATCTGTGATTCGATCTCTCACCGTAATCAAGGTTCGGTAGGTTCCTGACGGGGCCCACCAAGGAATATCCACATAGATGTAGAACCATGTACTTAGGGGTGGTTCTATATACCACTCCTCGAGTTCCAAGACGTCTTTTTGGGAAAAGAGTCGGATACCACGTTGGCTCTCTAAAGCCACATCAACGGCGAGGTCTAAGAAGAAAAACGCTCCTTCTTGGCCAACGGCAAAGTCCGCTACTTCCAAATAGGCATAGCCTCGCTCGCCCCTGGCGAACTTTCCTTCGGGATTGGGATCATAATCGTCTTCACCCCGGACTTCATAGGCCCATTCAGCCACTGTAAAGTGCATGGTGGGGGCTTCTACGTGTTCAGGTGCGGCGAAACCTGAGCTAGAAAGACCAAAAAAGATACAGAGGATTAACACAAGCAACATATCCACACCCTATTCTAACTAGGATTTACCCTACAAATGTGTAATACTTAATGTGGGAAAGGATGAGAGCTTTGCTGAAAGAGTTGAACCAGGGTACCTGGAGTCGACCCACGGACAAATCTGCAGTCTACCTAGAAATCGCCCCAGGTGAAACATGGGGCATTCGAGTGACACTCATCGATACATATGCTAAGGTCGAGGCTGTAGACGGCCCAAAGGGAGTCTGGTACAAGGCTTCGGACCGCTACAGTACAACCCTGTATCCCCCTGGGTTTTTCCAACGCCTTTCTGGCATCACGCTCGAGAGCAAAATCATGGCTGAAGTGCAAAAGAAACGCTTGGTTGCACAAGAAGAAAATGCCCGTCTCAAAGAGGGATCATAAAGTAACCTTTTCGAGAATGTTCCCACTGACAACTGGGGAGGTTGGGAGGATCTAGTTTGAGATTTTTGATTGTTGGTGACACGGTTGATCCACAATTATATGACCATTTCCGGCGCGATCGCTTTCCTGATTCCATCGATGCAATCCTCTCCGCAGGTGATCTACCTACTTGGTACTTATCCTATCTTACGTCGGTCTTCAATGCACCCCTCTACTATGTGAGGGGTAATCATGATGAGGATTTTCAGAATAATCCTCCAGAATGTGCCTTTAACGTCCATGGCAGGGTGACCAACATCAAGGACCTGACCATCATCGGTTTTGAAGGTGTCATGTACCACCAGCATCGTTCGGCCATCCAATACACCGAGCGGCAGATGCGGGCCATCTGGCGTAAAATGGCCTGGCGGTTCTTATTGGGCCGCAAGATCGACATTGTCTTAACCCACGCACCACCCTTCGGAATTCACGACGGCGAAGACCCCGTCCATAAGGGGTTTCTCACGTTCTCCAGGATTATCCACAAGTTTAAACCACGCTACTTCATTCACGGACATACGCATCTGAGCTACGGACTCAAACAGAATCGAATTGACATTGTCAATGACACCACCGTGATCAATGGCTATGGATTCCACATCCTGGAGATCGATCAGTAGACTTGAGGTGATTCTCGTGCAAGAAGTGTTATCCCTATTACAAACAATGTATCCTAAGGCTGTAACAGCCCTAAACCACCAAAATTCCTTTGAACTTCTAGTGGCCACCATTCTCTCCGCCCAATGTACGGACGAAAGGGTTAACATCATCACTGCGGATTTGTTTCCCGCCTTCCCCACCGCCCACCATTTAGCCAAGGCGACTTATAATGAGGTAGCAAATCTGATCAAAAGTGCGGGTCTTTGGCAAACCAAGGCCCGCAACTTAATCAAGACAGCTCAAATCCTAGTAGAAGAACATGGCGGGGAGGTTCCTTCCACCAGGGAAGAACTGGAAGCCCTCCCTGGTGTGGGACGCAAGACCGCCAATGTTGTGTTAGCCAACGCCTTTCAGATCCCCACCATCGCCGTGGATACCCATGTGTTTCGGGTCGCCAACCGGATCGGCTTGGCCCAGGCCTCCACGACCTATCAAACGGAACTCCAGCTCATGGAAGCCATTCCACAAGACTTGTGGATTGATGCACACCACTGGCTCATTCTCCATGGGCGGGCCCTGTGTAAGGCCCGCAAACCCCTCTGCGACCAGTGCCCTCTCAGTCCCCACTGTACCTATTTTCAGAATAACTCCTAGAAACCGCCAAATAGAGTCGCAGCCGTAATCTCAGAAAGATCAAGCAATATATTGACAGGTAACAAGTCAAAGACCACGGTAGCTGCTGCCAGGATAACAACTGGTAGCAACATTTTCATAGGTGGTTCTTTTATGGTGGAAAAATCATGATCCTCTTTTCGGAAGAAGGCATTAATAACAATCGGTAGGTAATACACGGCGTTCAAAAGGCTCGAGATCAGAAGTACCAGCGCACTTAAGGGTTGGTTGACTTCAAGGGCCCCTAGACCTAGATACCACTTACTCAAAAATCCATTAAAGGGTGGAATGCCGATCATGGAAAGGGAAGCCATGGTGAAGCACACCATGGAAATCGGGAGTCGTCGTCCAATTCCTCTGAAATCCTGAATCTCCGTCTTTCCTGTGAGCAAGATCAACGTTCCGGAAATTAAGAATAGACAAGACTTCATAATGGCATGGGTAAAGATATGGAAAATATCTCCCACCAAAGCCTGCTCCGAGAGGAGTGCTATGCCAAGCAAGACATACCCCATTTGAGCCACACTAGAGTACGCTAAGCGACGTTTCAAATTGGTTTGCATAATGGCGAAGACAGAACCCAGTAAGATGGTTAGAATGGCTCCCACCAAGAGCATGTTGATCCAGCCTACCTCTTTCAAGAAAGAATATTGGTAAATATTAAAGATCACCCGTAGTAAACCGAAGGCACCGATCTTCAGCATAATCCCAGATAGTAAGGCACTAGCTGGCGAAGGGGCCACAGGATGGGCCTCAGGTAGCCAGACATGGAGGGGAAACATCCCCGCCTTGACCCCAAAACCAATGAGGAAACCAATAAAGGAAAACATGGATAAAGTAGAATCGATGGCTAAGAAACCGCCCTCTGCGAATGCCACATTACCCGTCATGGTATAGACCCCAAGAATACCAAAGAGGAGTGCGAGTCCACCGGCGATGGTCATAATCAAATAAAGGAAGCCAGCCCGCATCGCCTTGGAATCTCCTTCTTGGATCACCAAGACATAGGAAGCAAAACTCATCAGCTCAAAGAACAAAAATAGAGTGAGCAAATCCCCTGCCACAAGCGTACCTAGGGTAGCCCCATAGGTTACCAGAGTAAAGGTATGGTAACGCTTGACATTGTGCATAGACTTAGTATACTCAAGCGAGTAAATTGTAACCAAGAGCCAAATCGCAGAGGCAATGGTAACTAAGACCGCTGTAAGCCAGTCAATTCTAAAGGACACGCCAAAAGGGTGCAGTATTCTTGGATACTCCAAGACCACAACACCCGTTTTTTGCAGATAACTATACAAGAATAACCCCAATAAACCCGTGATAGCTGTGACTGCTACGACGAAGGTATCCCTAACCCGGTCGCTCATATTCACTGCATAGACCAACAAGCCACCGATGATAGGAAGAAAGATGATCAGAAACGGAAGCATATGCCCACTCCTTGTTCGTTGAATTCCTATCTTCTATTCGGCTTCTATAACGTCTTTTCCTGCTACCTTTAAGCCCCATACGGACTGGGTTGTTCAGTACTTACTTGGGTTTCATCTACGTCCGTGTAAATATAGAGGACACTACCATAATCGACCCTGGCCTCAGGTGCTGGAACCTGACCAATCACTCTTTGCCCAGGGCCCACCACTTCCACGTGGAACCCTGCCCGATCTGCCGCCGCGCTCGCCTCGTCAACGGAGAGATTACCCACATCTGGAACGGAGACCTGGCGCCCTTGGGCTACAGTGGCACCTCTAGTTTTGGGCTCGACCCCGAGATAGGGCAAGACTTTTTCTGCCAAACGGGCAAACACCGGAGACGCAATAATTCCTCCATAGAAGGCACCTTGGGGTTCCCAGAGCACTAAGAGTGCAGCCATCTTCGGATCGTCTTTCGGCGCAAAGCCTGCGAAGGACGTGACCATTTTCGAATGGGAATAGCGGCCATGTTCCACAAGCTGTGCCGTCCCGGTCTTCCCCGCCACGTCGTACCCAGGCACTTCTGCCCTCTTTCCTGAACCCACTTCAACTGCGGAGCGGAGGACATAGGCCGTAATATCTGCCGCTTCTTCACTAATGATTTGCCGTTGTTCGGGAATATCCGGGGGAAAGCTCCCCTCTTCGGTCACAAGTTCTCGCACATAGTGGGGAACGGAGTAGATACCTTGATTGGCGATCGCGCCGAAGCTCGCGATCAGTTGAATAGGAGTTACAGTTAAACCCTGGCCAAATCCAATGTTAGCCCAGGTCACAAGGGGTACATTGGTTGAGGGTGCCCGCAGTGTCCCTCCCATCTCTCCAGGAAAGTCAATACCCGTCTTATACCCTAGGTTAAACTGGGTTAGTCCTGTGTAATAGCGTTCTGGACCAAGATCTAAGGCCAGTTTAGCATAGTAGGGATTACAGGAGTTCTGCATCGTCTCTGCAAAGGATTGGGAACCATGCCCACCCCGATTCCAACAACGAACATTCCAACCAGAGACCCTTATATAACCAGGGTCAAAGAAACCAGAATTCAGAGAGGCGACTCCTTCATTAACGGCAATCGCCGCAGTCACAGCCTTAAAGGTCGACCCTGGTTCGTAGGTGTCGGTTACGGCAATGTTCTTCCGGGTCGAAGCTGGATAGGACGCGAAATTCTCAATGTCATAGCTGGGATAGATGGCAGTGGCCAGGATTTCCCCATTTGTGGGATCCGTAATTATGATGAGACCCAAACGAGAACCCGTCTCTTGCGTGGCTCGGCGTACCTCTTCTTCCGCCATGCGCTGGAGGAAAATATCGAGGGTAAGATACAAATCGCCTCCCCTTTCACCAGGGAGAAAACCGCGAACTCCATCCTCCAGAGCCCTCCCATGGGCATCACGTTCAAAGACGGTTTGACCGGGAGTCCCCCGGAGAAAATCATCGTAATACAGCTCTAGACCTTCCAAGCCTTGATTATCAATGCCCACAAAACCCAAGACTTGCGGTGCCACCGACCCATAGGGGTAGATCCGAGTGGAGGTTGGGATAATCCCGATTCCAGGCAGGTCCAAAGCGAGAATCTGCCGGGCCTCCTCGTCACCTACTTTCTTCTTCAACCACTCTGTGGCAGAACGTTTGATCAAACGCTTGAGGATAAACTCCTCCTCCAAATTGAGGATGGCAGCCAGAGTTTTGGCCGTAGCCTCGGGATCCTGGACTTCAGAGGGGATGGCGAAGACTGTATGGGCACTGATGCTTATGGCCAGGGGCAAACCATTCCGGTCATAGATCCCTCCCCGCAAGCCCTCCACGGGAATTCTTTGGATCCGTTGTTCCAAGGCCTTCGTCTGGAAGAAAGCACTATTCCAGAGCTGGAGAAAGCCAAGGCGGAAGCCGAGAAGACTGGCGCCCCCCAGCATGATCAAGAGTAAAACTAGAATTCGTCGCTGAATCAAGCGAGTTGACACTGTCCTCATAACCTCATCCACCTGCTCCCTGGAACATCCGTTTCACACCATTGAATAATCTCCTGAACCAAGTGGCCAAGCCTGTGCTTTGTTGGGCCACCAAGTCTAAACGTACAAACTCCTGACCTCCCCGTTTGATCACCAGTTCCCCCACTTTGTCGCCTCGATCAATGGGAGCCTTGAGTGCAGGGAGCAGTTCTGTTTCCGTCTCATACTGAAGGTCCTCCTCATCTCGAGCTACGAGCTGAAACTCCCTGGCCAAAACGGCATTCACCTGATGATCGACACCATCAGGCACTAAGACAGGTGTGATCACCTCTTCTGTTGAAATCAAGGTACGTAGATTGCCAAAGGACCAGTTCAGTAAGGCCTCATTTTCTTGATTGCGCACTTCTCGACTCCGAGCTCCCAGCACCACAAGAATGAGTCTTTTTTCCTGCCTCTTGCAGGCCGTGATCAGGGTATGACCGGCCGGTGTTGTGGCACCTGTTTTCCCGCCTTCTACACCTTCGAGCTCCAAGAGAGGGTGAGAATTTTTGATCTTGCGGTCATAGGATTGAATCACATAGCTGGGTGTGGCCAAGATCGTAGATAGCAAATCGTGCTCCAAGGCTGCCTGCAGGAGTCTAGCCTGATCGAAGGCGGTGGAATAATTGTTGCTGAAAATGGAAAGGAGACCGGTACAATCCACATAGTGCGTGTCCTTCAAGCCCAGTTCCTCGGCCTTGGCATTCATCAGGCTCGTAAAGTCAGCTTCTGACCCGGCTACGTGCTCCGCCAAAGCCACTGCCGCATCATTCGCCGAAACCAAGGCGGTAGCATAGAGTAACTCTTCTACGGTGAGCTCATCGCCAGCCCGCAGGTTAATCTGAGTCCCCTCCCTGCTTTGGGCCTTGGCGCTGGCAGTCACAACATCATCCAGGCCAAGTTTGCCCTCTTCAACCAGCTCTACCGCGACCAGTAGGGTCATCACCTTCGTAATGCTAGCTATAGAACGTCGCTGATAGGCGTTTTTTTCGAGAACGAGGTAGCCATAGTCCCCGTCATAGACCGCATAAGCAATCGAACTCAGCTCTGGGGGGGCTTCAAGGGCTAAGGCTTGCCCCACCACAGATGCACAGAGAAGGATCACCAGTACACCTAGGCCTACCCTCTGCCTTGCTCCCATGGGTCTCCTCCTTTCCTATTCTAAGAATAAATACGCGAGAGCTGTCGTAATTAGTACAGATATGATCAGTGGTTTGAAAGGAGAAGGATTGTGGAAACCAAGCTCTTATGGGAAAAGGAAGATCTTTTCGATCACTTTGTGGCGAGCCATCCCAGAGGTGATGTACTCCAAACAACGAAGTGGGGTAGGCTCAAAGCCACCTCCGGTTGGGTGTATTATCCCTTAGGGGTCTTCGAGCAAGGAAGACTGCAGGCAGTTGCCTTGATCCTCATCAAGGGACTACCCCTAGGCGCGAAAATCGCGTACTCACCAAGGGGTCCCCTTTTTGCATCCCCAGAGGCGTTAGAGGCCCTACTTCAAGGAGGCAAGAAGCTTCTAAAAAAAGAAGGAGCCCTGGCCTGGAAAATGGATCCACCCCTTCCTGAGGGAGATCCCCTCTGGCTACACGCCGCAAACCAACATAGACTCCGCTTTATCGTCACAGGTCACGACTTCCAAAGTGTGCAGCCCCGTTATGTGATGACCCTACCCTTAACAGGTCCCTTAGATGTGCTATTGGCGGAGATGAAGAGTAAGACTCGTTATAACATCCGTTATGCAGAGCGCAAGGGGGTTCAAGTCGTCCGGGTTAAGGACCGGAAACGCTTGGGGGTATTTTACTGTCTCTTACAAGAAACCGCAGTCCGTGATCGTTTTTCCATTCGCCCTTTAGACTACTTTGAAGCGATGTGGGACCACCTCATGGAGAACAACCTAGCTCAGCTCTTTTTAGCCTATAAAGATGATGTTCCGCTAGCTGGGGCAATCTGTTTTCGGCTTCCCCACCGCATCTGGTATGTGTATGGGGCTTCCAGTAATGAACAGCGTAATCTGCAGGCTTCCCACCTTTTACAATGGGAAATGATCCGCTGGGCCAAGGGTCTAGGCTGCAAGGTCTACGATTTTCGGGGAGTCTCAGGTGACCTGAGGGAAGATAACCCCCTCTATGGGCTCTACCGATTCAAGGAGGGTTTTGGAGCCCAACTCGAGACCTATGTGGGAGAGTATGATCTACCGATTCGGCAAGGAGGCTATCTAGTATGGCAACGAGGCCTGGCTTTCCACAATTGGATGCGCAAGCGTATTCGCACTGGATCGAGGTAGACTTAAGTGCCTTAGAGAGAAACCTGAAGAACATTGAACATGTGAGCCGGGCCCCTGTCTTGCCTGTCTTGAAAAGTGACGCCTATGGCCACGGAGCCCCCATTGTGGCTGCTTTTCTCAAAAGCAGAGGTTATTCA
>JAAYOK010000232.1 GCA_012520355.1 Bacillota bacterium
ATTTACCAAAGCCAAATTAGCGGTGAGCGCATGGAGTTTAAGGCCAACAAAGACTATCATGTGAAATCCCCCAGCTGGGATCGTTTCGTACTCCGTGTTGTTGCTACACCTAACCTACTGTCTGGTCTCATGAACAACGAAATCGATGTCTTGGCTGGAAATATCGCAGCCCTGCAGCTTTCTGACTGGGATATGGCCCAACAACAAGCCAACTTGGTTACAGAGTCGACACCTACCGTTGGTTATCAATATATGGCGATCAACACATCCAAAGAGTATATGACTCCGCGGGTCCGACAAGCCATTAACATGGCCATTAACAGAGAAGCAATCGTTCAAGGACTTCTCCGTGGCCAAGGCGAAAAAGCCTTTGGACCTTTCTCCAAAGACCACCTCTATTACAATGATGTAGTAAATGTCGGTTACAATCCTGAAGAAGCCAAAAGAATTCTCGCAGAAGAAGGATGGGATTCCTCCCGCGAACTGATTCTCTCGGTACCAACAGGTAACACCGTAAGAGAAATGTCCGCCGTTATTATCCAACAGAACCTGCTGGAAATCGGCATCAAAACCAGAATTGTCAGCGCCGACTTCGCTACCCACCTCAACAGAGTGCGTGAAAGCGACTATGACCTAGGTCTCATCGGCTCCGGCGGTTCGCCTGACCCATCTGAGGCAGTCATTAACTTCAAACCCGACCATATCAATAACTTTGCTCAATTGTCCGACTGGTCCATCTTTAACACCGGTGCCGCGGGCGAACAAGCTTTCAGCTTCGAAGAGCGCAAAGCACACTATGACAAGTACCAAGAGCTTTTAGTTGAGCAAGTGCCCTTTAGTTTCCTCTACTTCGCAAACAACCTCTTTGCCCACAATACGCGAGTTGGAAACATCAACGATAGCGAAGACTACTCCCAGCTAAATCGGGACGTTTGGAACTGGACCATCGTTAAGTAAGAATCGTAATGTAAGATCAGGGGTTTGGGACAGATACCGGGATTCGAACCTGGTATCTGTGCCACCCCTACCATAACTGTAACCTGACGCCACGAGAGGAGGGGACTATGGAACCATTACTGGATGTACGCAACCTGAAGGTAGAGTTTAAAATCGATAAGAAGTGGGTTCCTGCTGTAGAAGATGTTCATTTCCAACTAAAGGCTGGAGAAACGCTGACCATCGTGGGAGAATCCGGCTGTGGAAAGAGTGTGACAGCCATGTCCATGCTCCGCTTGCTCCCAAAAACAACAGCACAGATTAGTGCCGATGCAATTATGTTTCGAGGGAGAGACATTTCGCAGCTCTCCGATGTGGAGATGACTGAGGTTCGGGGTCAGGGTATTGGCATGATTTTCCAAGACTCCATGACATCACTTAACCCCGTTAAGACTGTGGGGAAACAACTGGATGAGGCCTTTTTGGTCCATGGAACCATGGAGTCTGCCGAGGTCAAGCAGGCCACCATTCATTTACTGAGAGAAGTGGGAATCAGTTCGCCTGAGGAACGTTACAAGGAGTACCCCCACCAGCTTAGTGGAGGTATGCGGCAAAGGGTGATGATTGCCATGGCTTTGGCCCAACAACCAGCCATCATCATTGCCGATGAACCCACAACGGCCTTGGATGTTACCATTCAAGCACAGATTCTCGAGCTATTGAAAAAAATGCAAGAAAAGTCTGGATCAGCCATTATCCTCATTACCCACGATATGGGTGTTGTAGCTGAAATGGCCGACAAGATTATTGTGATGTATGCTGGCATGTTTGTGGAGTGTTCCTCAGCGAAGGATTTGTTTACCAATCCTAAGCATCCCTATACACGGGGTCTTTTGAAGGCTATTCCCCGGAAAGACATGGATATCGAACGGCTCAATGTGATTGAAGGAACGGTCCCCACCCTGACGGATATGCCCAAGGGTTGCCGCTTTTATGATCGCTGTGAGTCTAGAATGGAACGCTGCAAAAACGAGCTACCGCCCATGTATACCCACGGGGAGAGTAGCGTGCGCTGCTTCTTGTTTGACGTAAAGGATGGTGAGGGACTTGAATAGTGAAAAGGTCGATATTATTCAAGTTAAGAATCTCAAGACCTACTTCTATGGAAAGAAGAAGTTTCTCCAGCGCGAACGCCCGGTTGTGAAGGCGGTCAATGATGTGAGTTTTTCTATCCGGCAGGGGGAGACCTTTGGCATCGTAGGAGAATCAGGCTGTGGCAAGTCGACCCTTGGCCGAACTGTGATTCAACTACTCAAACCAACGGAAGGCCAGGTCCTCTACAAGGGGATTGACTTAGCTGCCCTTTCAGCCGATGAAATGAGAGATTTACGCAAGGAAATTCAGATCATCTTCCAAGACCCCTACGCTTCGCTGAATCCCAAGATGACGGTGCGGGAACTCATTCAAGGTCCCTTAGATGTGTTCTCCAACGAGTCTAGAAGTGAAAAGCAAGCTAAGGTCAAAAAGATCGTCTCCGCTGTTGGACTACGGGAAGCAGACTTACGCAAGTATCCCCACGAGTTCTCCGGTGGTCAGCGGCAGAGGATTGTGATTGCCCGAGCTCTCATTTTGAATCCTGAATTTATCTTTTGTGACGAACCCGTCTCAGCCCTGGACGTTTCCGTACGGGCCCAAGTCTTGAATCTCATGAAGGATATTCAAGCGGACCGAGATCTCACCTACATGTTTGTCTCCCATGACTTGAGTGTTGTCCGTTTTATCTGTGACCGAGTGGCTGTGATGTATCTCGGGAAGATTGTGGAAATCGCTGACAAACATGGTCTTTTTGAGAATGCCAAGCATCCCTATACCGAGGCTCTCTTATCGGCTATCCCTGTGCCCGATGTGATGGTAAAACGGGAACGTATTTTGCTGGAAGGAGATCTGCCCAGCCCGTATAATCCACCATCTGGCTGTCAATTTCATAATCGCTGCAGGTATGCGACTCCCTATTGTGCTGTGGCAGAGCCAGCTTTGACCAAGGTGGAAGATGAGCATTACGTAGCCTGTCATCGCTACAGTGCTCCGGAGAAGATGAAGACAGTATCGTAAGCAAGTGAAAGGACTGGTCCTATGCAAACTCCAGAGAAATGGATGGAAAGGCATGAAAAGCAGATGGTTGAGGATATTTGCACTTTGGTGCGAATTCCAAGTGTCAGCGTTACAACAGGCGACCCCGCTGCACCCTTTGGGGAAGATTGTCTGAAAGTGCTCCAGGCCACCCTTTCCATTGGCGAACGAATGGGCTTCATGACTCAGAATCATGAGAACTACTGTGGAAGCCTGGTTTGGTCTGGTGAAACGGAGAGGGAAATCGGGATCTTCGGCCATGCCGATGTGGTTCCGGCTGGTGGGGGCTGGGAGTATGAGCCCTTTCAACCCACCGTCCAGGATGGCATGATCATTGGCCGGGGTGCATCCGATAACAAAGGCTCCATGCTGGCAGCCCTCTATGCCCTCTACTACTTGAAGGAACAAGGGTATCAACCGAAGCATTCCTTCCGGTTCTTTGTAGGCTGTAGTGAAGAGGTCGGCATGGACGATATCGCTTATTACACCGAGAACTACCCGGAGCCAGTCTTTTCCATCGTACCCGATACTGCCTTTCCCCTTTGTCATGGGGAAAAGGGCATTTTGGGAATTGAGGCGGAGTATGCTTTAGAAAGCGATGTTCTACTTCATTTTGCAGCAGGCGTTGTGGCCAATGCTGTCCCTTCCGAAGCTAGTGCTACCTTAAAGATTTCTGCCGAAGAGGCAGAGCGCCTTGAAGCTCTAGGAGCTTTGGTTACTCAAGCGTCTGATGGCGCTTATGATGTTTCTGTCACGGGCATTGCAGCCCATGCTGCTTTTCCCGAAGGATCCGACAACGCTGAGCTCAAGCTAGCCCGTATCCTGGCCCACTCTGGTGTGCTAGACGACGAAGCGGATGCCTTGATGAAGGCGCTCTGCATCGTATTTGGTGATTATTACGGTGCTGGGCTTGGGGTCCCCTTGCAGGATGAGGTCTCAGGTAAGCTGACCCATGTTGGGGGCCTAGCCTCCTACACCGACGGTGTTTTTCATCAAAGTATAAATATCCGCTACAATGTGACGGCAGAGTATGAGACCATGATCTCGATCATCACCGAAGTCTTGCAGAGGTATGGATTTGAGGTCACAATGGTAGACAATAGTCCGCCCTATCATATGGATAAGAACGATCCACTTGTTCAAATGTTACTGGCCATTGCCAGGAGGCACTTGGGCGAAGAACTCGAACCCTATATAATGGGTGGGGGAACCTATGCCAGGAAGCTCCAACGGGCGGTTGGTTTTGGTCCTGGGATTCCCAAGAAGACCAAAAGGTTCGGGCTCGATCGAGGCGGTGCACACCAACCCGATGAGTATCATGAGATTGAAGATTTGAAGAAAGCATTTCTGATTTATGTGGAGGCAATCCAGGCCTTGGATGCCTCGGTTAGCTAGATTCATTCGATATTGGTGATAGAGGGAAGTGTACAGCCGATGCGTAAATCAAAACCATTGACTGCAAAAGTCTATGATGAAGTGTATAGTGACATCATCAATGGAAACTATGGTGCTCAAGACATCATCACTGAAAGTGCCTTGGTTCAGAGATTCGAGGTCAGTAAGTCACCAGTGCGAGAGGCTCTTTTGCAGCTTTGTAATGAGGACGTGTTGCGGGTGATTCCTCGGCTTGGTTACATGGTAGTGAAGATCACTCCTAGTGAGGTTCGGGAGTTGACGGAGCTACGGAGTCTTTTGGAGCTCCACATGTTGGAAAAAGGCTTTCCCTTACTCACCGGCGATGAAATCGCAGAGTTAGAAGGACTGAATGAACGCAATTTGAAGGAGATCGAAGTCCATTATTCGCCCATGGATAATTGGCAGCGTAATATGAAGTTCCACCTCAAGCTTGCTTCCTATGCCAAGAATGTGACGATGTTTTCCCACTTGGAACAGGTCTTGCGCAAGCTCACGCGGGCAACCACGCAGCACTTTAGTGGCTATGAAAAGGATGATCCGATTTTCCGGGAGCGTTCTTCGAGCCGTAGTCATATTCGGTTGGTTGAAGCTCTGAGGAATCAGGACTTAGCTAGCGCTAGGCAATTGTTAGAGGAAGATATTAATACCATATGGTAACCGGAGGTATAGATATGAATAAGAGAGAACGAGTTATTGCTGCAATTGAGAAGAAGCCAGTGGATCATGTTCCAGCTAGTTTTTCCCTACACTTTCCAAAAGATGCTTGGAAAGGACAAGCTGGTGTTGATGCCCATATTTCCTTTATGGAACAAACCGATTGCGATATTCTCAAAGTGATGAATGAAAACTTAGTGCCACTTGTAGGGGAAATGAACGGGCCCGAGGATTGGAACCAAGTTCCAGCCCATACCAAGGCTTCTCCCTTTATCGCTGATCAACTAGAGTTAACCAAACAGGTTTTAGCTGCTAACCAGGAAGAAGTGTTTTCCCTGGCCACCATTCACGGAATTACTGCTTCCACCATTCATCCCATTGAAGCCCGTTATGGTTATGTGCCGGTTCGGGAAATGCTCTGTGAACACTTGAGAGCTGATGAAAAGCCAGTTTTAGCTGCTATGGATCGGATTGCTGATGCCCTTTGTGAGCTGATCGTGGAAAGTGCTGCTTTGGGTGTGGACGGAATCTACTACGCATCCCTCGGCGGAGAGCATCATTTCTTCACCGACGAAGAGTTTGCCCGTTGGATTGAACCCTATGATCTTCGCATGCTATAGGCGGCGCGTGAGGCCGGTCTCTACAATTTCCTCCACATTTGTAAGGAGAACCTCAATGTTCAGCGCTATGCGAACTATGGCGAGTATGTTGATGTTGTGAACTGGGGTGTCTTTGAGACCGACTTTTCCCTAGAGGAAGGACGCAAGTTGTTCCCCAATGCTACAATTATGGGTGGACTTGCCAACCGCAGTGGAGTGTTGGTGGAAGGAAGTCTAGAGGAAATCGCGGCTGCAGCCAAGAAGGTTGTTGCTGAGTTTGGTTCCACCGGATTTATCCTGGGCGCCGACTGCACTTTGCCCACAGAGATCGCGTACGAAAGAATTAAAGCAGCCGTTGATGGTGTTAAGTAGTCTAGCGGCATAAAGAGGGCTTTTGCGAAAAAGAGTGATAGAAAAGCTGACGAAACCTTCGTGGATCAAAATAGACCCGCGAAGGTTTTTTTGTTGGCTATTATGTTGGCGAGTATATTCGCACTATTGGTGGCGATATCTTGGAGACGTGAAAGGCGGGCACGGCGGGCACGGCGAGCACGGCATGGTAACTCAGATCAGATCCTGCTTCAAAACCCTAGAGACGATTTCCCATCCTTCGAGGCAGTCTTCCGATTGCATGAAGGGGCGAAAGCCGTAATCAAGGTAAAGCTTAATTCCTTTGTAACTGGTGGTCTGGGTTTTGAGATAGGCCTTGGTGTGGTCGCTTTTCATGCGCTCTATGGCATGGGTTACCAAGGGACGAGCTAGGCCCAGTCCTTGATACTCAGGGATGATGGATACCCAGTGCAAGCGTCCGTAGGTACCATCGCCAAACTCTTTATTAAGCCAGCCCATGGCTGTTCCTACGGGCTGACCGTCCCTTGTTTGCAGGATCAAGCAGCGGGATTGAAGCAGCTGCTCCAGGCCGGAAAACTCAGCTCTAAACCTGGTGAGGGCTGCTTGCAGATGGGACGCTTCTCCTGCTTGCGTTATGATTTCTGCCCATACCTGTGTGTCCCCTATTTGCCAGGGACGCAAGTTGAAGCCCTCTTTCAGTGGTGCAAGTGGGCAGCTACGGATCTCTTCGTTGATCATCCAAAGTCTGATGGGTTTCATATGCCTGACCTCCTAGCGTCTTTAGTTCGTGTCTCATCTCAAGCATTCCTTCGGTCTGGGGGTTCGGCTTGACAATACGAGTTTCAAAATGATACCACATCTGTAGACCGGGCGGTCTAGACCATCCGGTCCGGAGTATGTGAAGGCGGGAGGGGTGAAGGTGAAGGAGAAACCCTTTAAACGACAAGAAGAACTGCCCGAAGCAGCCTTAGACGAATTTTCCGCGAAGACTTATGATGAAGCGTCTCTGAATCGGATCATTAGGAAGGCGGGAATCAGTAAAGGGACATTCTACTACCACTTTGCTGATAAA
>JAAYOK010000233.1 GCA_012520355.1 Bacillota bacterium
CAGAGAGGAGGAAAGACCATGGCAGTTCCAAAGAGAAGACATTCAAAAGCAAGAGTTAATTCGCGTAGAGCCAATTGGCGTCGCGTTGAAGCAACTGGTCCCAATATTTGCCCAAATTGTCGTGAGCCTAAATTGCCCCATCGAGTATGCCTCAATTGTGGCATGTACAAAGGACGTCAAGTTGTGACAATCAAAGAAGCAAAATAGCTTAGAGAAGGTGTTCCTGACCAGGGACATCTTTTTTTCATATTTTTCTTTACATCTCCCAGGAGATAGTCTATACTCTTGGTAAGACTTATAACCTGGTAATAACACTTGGCGATAAGGAGGTCTGGCGGTGGAACCAAGACAAAGTAGGCAAGAGAGGCGTAGTGCTTTACAGGATCTCTTGCAGAAAGATCCCTTTTTGACAGATTGGCAATTGGCCGATGAACTGAAAGTAAGTGTAGCCACGATTCGTCTCGATCGCATGGCCTTAGACATCCCGGAACTGAGGGAACGGGCACGAATGATCGCGGCTAGTACCTATTCTGAGGTGAAAGCTCTGCAAGGTGAAGAGGTCATCGGCGAGCTCATCGAGTTGAGTTTGGGCCAGGATGGTACGTCAGTGCTCAATGTTACGGATCAGATGGTCTTCGCCCGCAACCAAATTCTGCGGGGACACTTTCTCTTTGCCCAAGGCAACTCCCTCGCGGTAGCCCTCGTTGACTCAGACGTGGTCTTAACCAAGAGTGCAGATGTGCGGTTTTATCAACCAGTACACCTCAGTGAGCGGGTTGTGGCTAAAGCCAATGTGACCTCCACTCAAGGAAATCGCTATTATGTGAGTGTGAATAGTTTTGTCCACGATGAGGTGGTATTTCGCGGCGAGTTTGTTGTCGTCGATGTGAGAGATAAGGGAGGAGTGCAGCATGACTAGAATTGCGGTAGATGCCTTTGGTGGGGATTATGCCCCTGAGCAGATTGTGGAAGGTGCCCTGCAGGCAGCCCATGAGGACGGCATTGATCTTATCCTAACCGGTGATCAGACCCGCTTACAATCCCTCATTCAGGGCAAACCGGGTAGTGAGCGGATCGAAATTGTTCATGCCCCTGACGTGATCGGTATGGATGAAGCGGCAGAGGCCGTTCGCTCCAAACCAGAATCCTCCCTGGTTAAGGCTGCTAGGCTCGTGCGGGAAGGTCAGGCAGGGGCCTTGGTCTCCGCAGGAAGTACTGGTGCCACCATGGCCGCCTCGGTTCTCACCATTCGCCGCATCAAGGGAGTGGAACGACCAGCCATTACCAGCTTAATGCCTACTCGAACCGGCGTTACCCTAATGGTGGATGTTGGGGCCAATGTGGATTGTAAACCCAATCAACTTCTGCAGTTCGCCCAGATGGGATCCATTTACGCAGAACATGTCCTTAAAGTGCGCAATCCAAAAGTTGGTTTGTTAAATGTAGGTCATGAACCCACAAAGGGTAACCACTTGGCCAAAGAGGTATACTCCTTATTGCAAGAGGAGACCAGTGGGGTTAACTTTATCGGCAATATCGAGGGACGGGATATCTCCCGGGGTGATTGCGATGTCATTGTCTGCGATGGATTTGTGGGAAATGTTGTCTTGAAGTTTGCCGAAGGATTAGCCGATGCCCTCTTTGGCATGATGAAAGAAGAATTCACCAGCTCGATTCCTTCAACCCTTGGTGCCCTTCTTCTCAAACCGGGTCTTAAGCGGATCAAAAAGAAGGTGGACTACACAGAATATGGCGGAGCACCACTTCTAGGAGTCAATGGAATTGTCATTATTGCCCACGGTGGCTCTAATGCCAAAGCGATTCAAAACGCGATCCGTGTAGCGAAGCGAGGTGTTGAACAGAATATTGTTCAAGGGATTGCAGAGAGGATGGCAAGATAGTGACAAGTAGGAATCAATCAACCAAGAGCATCGGGATTTTGGGCACAGGCTCGGCTGTACCGGAGCGGGTTTTGACCAATGCCGACCTTGAGGCGATGGTTGATACATCGGATGAATGGATTGTTTCGAGAACAGGCATTAGGGAGCGTAGAATTGCCGATGAAGGAGTGGGCGCCTCCCATTTGGCTTACAGGGCCGCCTTAAAAGCCTTAGCAAGGGCGGGTACTAAGGCAGAAGAGTTGGATCTTATTATTTGTGCCACGGTGACTCCAGATATGGCTTTTCCGGCGACAGCCTGTCTCGTTCAGGAGCTTTTAGGCGTGAAGAACATCCCCGCTTTTGATTTGTCTGCTGGTTGTAGCGGTTTTGGCTATGCCCTAACCGTAGCCGAGAGTATGCTCAAAAGCGGAACCTATCAAAAGGCACTGGTTGTGGGTGTGGATATCCTGAGCCGAATTACAGATTATGAAGATCGCTCCACCTCGGTGCTCTTTGGTGATGGGGCCGGTGCAGCCATCTTAGGCGAAGTACCCCCTGGTTTTGGGTTCTTGGCTACCGAAATCGGTGCCGATGGAGCGAGCGGCGGGGTACTCAGTTTGCCCGCCGGAGGATCCCTGCAACCTGCTTCCTTAGAAAGCGTCCAGGGAAGGCAACACTATATCAAGATGCAAGGTAGTGATGTCTTTAAGTTTGCTGTTCGGATCATCGAAGAAGCGGCGAACCGGGTTGTGGCTGAAGCTGGTTTGAACATGGACGATATTACTTGGCTCGTTCCCCATCAGGCCAATATCCGGATTATTCGGTCCTCAGCCAATCGCTTGGGGGTTCCAGAGGAACGCTTTTTTGTCAATGTGGATCGGTATGGTAACACCTCTGCGGCTAGTATTGGTCTAGCCCTGGATGAGTTGGCCGAAAGGGGTGACCTGAAGTCGGGCGATTCTGTGGTATTGGTTGGTTTTGGTGCTGGTTTGACTTGGTCGGCACTTGTCCTTAAGTGGTTTGAGGGAGGTCGAAGCGGTGAGTAAGAGCGGTGGAACCTGTGTGGTTGCCTTCCCAGGGCAAGGTATCCAAAAACCGGGTATGGCCAGAGACATCGTGGGAACATCCGCTTGGCATCTCTTTGAGGAAGCGAGTGCGATCCTAGGTTACGACCTTGGGAAGCTTTGTTTGGAGGGACCGGCAGAGCGTTTAGATCAAACGTCTCATGCCCAGGTAGCCATTTTCGTGACCTGCCTGGCCCATTGGGAACTAGCAAGACATGAACTAAAGCCGAGGTACTTCCTGGGACATAGTCTCGGTGAGATTACAGCTTTGGGAGCCGCTGGAGCTTTTTCCTTTGCAGAGGGGGTCCACCTGACTAAAATTCGGGGAGAGTGTATGGCGAAGGCCCCTGAAGGGGGTATGGCCGCTGTCTTAGGTCTCCAAATTGAAGCGCTCTATGAGCTGTGTCAACAGGTTCGAAGCAAGGGCCCAGTCATTCAAGTAGCAAACGAGAATTCCCCCAGCCAAACTGTGGTCAGCGGTACGAGGGAAGGCCTCGAGCAACTAACCGCTTTGGCCTTAAGCCAAGGGGCTAAACGAGTGATTCCCCTGAATGTGGCAGGTCCTTTCCACTCGAGTTTGATGGAAGAGGTGGCGGCAGAATTTGCAGGCGCGATTCAAGGCCTGGAAATCAAGCCATGCCAAACGCCAGTTCTCAGTAATGATGGGGAGACAATTCTCTCTGGCCCGGAGCAAATTCGAGAGAAGCTCGTTGGGCAGCTGACCGGCCCCGTTCGCTTCGTTAGGCAGATCGAAAAGCTCTCTTTACTTGGCATCAAAGACTTTGTGGAAGTGGGCCCAGCGAGCATTTTGCTACCCTTGGCTCGGCGCATCGATCCAAATTTGCAGTTTGCACTTGTCACAGGTGGAGGTATATAGTAGCATGAATATGCTTGGTAAGATTGTCTTAGTTACAGGAGCAACCAGGGGTATCGGTGAAGCCATTGCCCAGCGGTTAAAAGGGGCAGGGGCCCAACTGATTGTCACCGGACGGGATCCAGAACGTCTCCGTGCTTGGGAGAGTCAAGGGGCTTTAGCCAAGGCGGCGGATGTAACCGACGCTACCCAAGTGGATGAACTGGTGGAAGAAATTGTCACCCGCTTTGGTGGCCTTGATGTGGTTGTAAATAATGCCGGTATCACCCAAGACAGACTTTTGATGCGCATGGGCGACGATGATTGGCAAAAGGTGATTGATACCAATTTAACTGGCGTCTTTCATGTTTGCCGAGCCGCCATCAGGCCCATGCTCAAAAAGCGACAGGGGAAGATAGTGAATATCTCGTCTGTGATTGGGGTTACAGGCAACGCAGGGCAAACAAATTACGCAGCATCCAAGGCTGGTGTAATCGGTTTTAGCAAAGCCCTAGCCAAAGAGGTTGCCAGTAGGAACATCCTAGTCAATGTGGTGGCCCCAGGCTACATTGAGACTGACATGACCCAGGTCTTGACAGCTGAGCAAAAAAGCGAAATTATGCGCCTCATTCCCTTGGGTAGAACTGGCCAAAGGGAAGATGTGGCTTCTCTAGTACACTTTTTGGTATCCCCTGAGAATGGGTATATTACCGGTCAGACCATCCATTGTGATGGTGGCTTAGTAATATAAATAGATTTCAACCCACAGTAGTTAGGATAGCTTAGAAGGAGGTGACATGTATGGGAGACTTTGATGAGAAAATTTTCGAGAAGGTCAAAACCATCGTCGTGGAGCAATTGGGCATCACTTATGGTGAAGTGACTCCAGAGGCTTCTTTTGTCGAGGACTTGGGAGCCGATTCCTTGGATGTAGTGGAACTGGTGATGGCCTTAGAGGAAGAGTTTGACCTCCAGATTAGCGATGAGGAAGCTGCTAAGATCGCCACTGTACGTGATGCAGTGGAATTTATTACAGAGCAATTGTAGAACTCGAGGTCCCAAAGTGGGTTCACTTTGGGACCACATTTATTAGGAGGACCGTTAATGAACCGCGTAGTGGTTACCGGAATAGGACTCATAACTCCCCTCGGGGATAAGGAAGAATTATGGAAAGCACTTTTAGCAGGTGTTTCGGGAGTAAAGCGGATCACGCGCTACGATGTCTCTGATTTCCCTGTGCAAATCGGTGCAGAAGTTCGTGATTTCGATCCCACAGATTATATGGATCGCAAGGAAGCCCGGCGCATGGATCGTTTCGCCCAGTTTGCCGTTGCTGCGGCTCAGATGAGTTTGGCTGATGCCAAGCTAAATCTACCCTTTGCTCAGCCTGAGCGTGTCGGTGTTATGGTCGGGTCTGGCATTGGGGGAATTGAGACTGTTCAACAGCAAACGAAAGTCTTTTGGGAAAAAGGCGTGAGTCGTGTAAGTCCCTTTTTTGTCCCCATGATGATCCCCGATATGGCCAGTGGGCAAGTTGCGATTCAAACGGGGGCTAAGGGGATTAACTCCTGTACCGTTACGGCTTGTGCCACAGGGACCCACTCCATTGGCGATGCCTTTCGCGTGATTGCTCGGGGCCAGGCTGATGTGATGTTAACTGGGGGGAGCGAGGCTGCCCTGTGTCCTTTGGGGCTCGCTGGCTTTATGTCGGCTAAAGCACTCTCCATTCGCAATGACGAACCCGAACGAGCATCCCGTCCCTTTGATAGGGGTCGCGACGGCTTCGTCATGGGGGAGGGAGCAGGGGTCTTGGTCTTAGAAAGCCTAGATCACGCTTTGGCAAGGAAAGCACGGATCTACGGAGAAATCGTGGGCTATGGAGCGAGCGGCGATGCTTACCATATTACCAGTCCAGCACCTGAAGGCGAAGGGGCCCAGCGGGCCATGACAGAGGCTCTAGCCGATGGAGGTCTGCAAGTGACCGATGTCGATTACATTAACGCCCATGGTACGTCCACCGTGTACAATGATCTTTATGAGACCATAGCAATTAAGCGAGTGTTTGGCCAACACGCCTCTAAACTCGCCATAAGTTCTACGAAATCCTTGACGGGGCATTTATTGGGTGCAGCTGGTGCAGTTGAAGCAGCAGTTTGTCTTCTAACTCTACAGGAGCAAATTGTCCCCGGGACCTATAATTACGAAGAAGCTGATCCAGAGTGTGATTTGGATTACGTCCCCAATCAACCTCGTAGGATGGATCTGGACGTTGTGTTATCCAATTCCTTTGGTTTTGGTGGGCATAACGCCACGCTAGCATTAAAGAGGTGGGAAAATTAGATGTCTGTTATTGGTAACGAGCGACTTATGAGGCTCCAAGAAAAGCTGGGGTATCATTTTAACAACCTAGAACATTTAAGGCTTGCCCTGACCCATCGTTCCATCGGTCACCGGCCGGAAGAGAACAATGAGCGATTGGAGTTCTTGGGTGATGCTGTCTTGCAGCTTACGGTCAGCTCCTACCTCTATCATAAGTTTCCGAAGCTACCAGAGGGAGAATTAGCCAAAATCCGTTCGCTCTTGGTACGTGAATCTACGTTGGCGGAGGTAGCTCGAGATTTGGAGTTGAATCGCTGCCTAATCGTGGGCAAAGGGGAAAAACGAGCCCAAGCCCAGGAACGGGACTCGCTGCTTTGTGATGTCTTGGAAGCTGTCTACGGTGCTGTTTTCCTCGATGGGGGCTATAATGAAGCCCGCCGTGTGATCATTGAACATCTTCCCCAGTGGGATGCGGAACAGATGCCCTTGCTCGATGCAAAATCAACCTTGCAGGAGCACTTTCAGCAAGTCGCAAAAAAACCACCAGTTTACCATCTTGTTCAGGAGGAAGGCCCTGATCATGACAAGAGTTTCGTGGTGGAGGTTCGATTTGAAGAAAAGTGTCTTGGTCAAGGTAGGGGTCATACAAAAAAGGAAGCGGAACAGGAGGCAGCCCGCCAAGCCATCAGCAAGTTGGGTCTGCAAGACTGAAGCTTAGAACTGGCGTTCTTGGTGGATAATTTGTCCCACACCGGCAAGATCGGGATCATAAGGCTTCAGTGAGACCGGATCTAGAATCTGCTGATCCAGGGCTTTTCCAATCACGAACTCGCTCTTGCCCTGTAACAGGACCCAAGAACCTGGGGGGTAACTTGTTCCCTTGGAGACAATGACCAGATCGCCTTTCATAAACCTAGGGTTATAGCGATTTGTGTTGATACGAACAGCGAATAAACCTCGTGGATGGGGTTGGCTATGTAGAAAAAGCCACTCCTTCCCGGGGTTTTTCTTTTGCGGATTCCAGTCGAGCAGAGGTAAAGACACAAGATAGTAGGTGATCCCTTCCATATCTACGCTGATCGATGTTGGGTACGGAGTTTGGCTGCCGAGAACTCGGCGTCTAAACTCTTTGATACCCCCGACATTACCTTTTTCAAGCCAGTAGTATACAGACTTGCTATCAGCGAACTTGAGCTCTTTGGCGATCTGCTTCACTGTAATACTGGGATCCTGTTTGATCAATGCTGCGATTTGGTCTATGTAGTTTGAATCAGGCAAGTTCCGTCCCATCCTCACGTTGGTATCTATCTGGAACATTCCTTGCCCAGAAAGAAAAAACCTTTACATAGTCTATGGTGTAAAAAGGGGTTGGCTGGCGAAAGGGCCTGATTCGGACCATAAACTATGGTCATCTGGAGTGCAGTTTCCATCCTAGAGGTATAGAGCTGTAATCCAAGCATATACATGGACTAGATGGCCTGGACCAAAGAAGGGAAGGAAGGTGCTTTTATGGGGGACAATCAGAGCATCGATCTGCAGCTGATCAGAAGGCTACGGGAAGGTGACGAGGAAGCTCGGGACAGCCTTGTTGTAAAGTATATACCCATGGTCAAATACATCATCCGCAACTACTACTCAGCCTTCCTTGACTTCGAGGACCTGTTACAGGAAGGACTCATTGGACTTTTAAGTGCCATCGAGGAGTATAAGCCGGATGAATATGATGTGAAATTCAGCTCCTTTGCCTACATCTGCATTATTCGCCGAGTCTATAATGTCATTAAACTAACAACGGGAAATAAACATCGTCTCTTAAATGAGGCTACATCTCTACAAACGCCTGTCGTTGCAGATGAATCCCGCTCCTTACTCGATCTAGTGGCTGCGGCTATTCCAGAGTTTGATCCAGAAGCTGTGTACGAAGACAAGTATGTGAGCGAAGTGATTGGTAAAGTACTGCAAAACCATCTCTCCATTTTGGAATACGCCGTCATCGTGCGTCTCCTACGGGGTTATACAGCCAGGGAAATTCAGGAAGAGATGGGGATTAGCCTAAAGGTCATCGATAATGCCCGCACCAGGGTGAAAAGCAAACTGCGGAGACTCCTTGACGAACATGGCTCCTTATTGAGCCCAGGGGTTCCCACCAATGTTCGCAAGCGGGAGGATCTCTATCTCCACCTACCTGTTGGCCGGGGCTCCTGACGGTTCTTTTTTCCTCCGGGATGTGGTACAATAAGCAGGATGAGTACGATTCTTGGAGGAGTTTTATGCGTCTTAAGCGCTTGGAAATACAAGGATTTAAGTCTTTTGCGCGCCCTGTCTGCCTCGATTTTGGTCCGGGGATTACCGCCATTGTAGGACCGAATGGTAGTGGCAAGAGCAATATCTCTGACGCCTTACGCTGGGTGATGGGTGAACAAAGCGCAAAAAGCCTTCGTGGTCAGAAGATGGAGGATGTGATTTTCGCCGGTTCGGAAGGCAAAAAAGCGCTGGGTATGGCAGAAGTTCAGTTGACACTGGATAACTCCACAGGTTTTTTTCCCTTAGACTATGCTGAAGTAACAGTAAGCAGGCGTGTC
Source organism: Bacillota bacterium (assembly GCA_012520355.1). Classification (GTDB taxonomy): domain Bacteria; phylum Bacillota; class Limnochordia; order Darwinibacteriales; family Darwinibacteriaceae; genus UBA5420. The sequence goes on from JAAYOK010000233.1 coordinate 8,699, forward strand.
TATCGTTCGGGTGAAAGTGAGTTTTACATAAATAAGCAAAATTGTCGTTTGCGGGATATTCACGATCTCTTTACAGACACAGGTTTAGGCCGCGAGGGCTATTCCATCATTGGACAAGGTCAAATCGATTCTGTCTTGAGTGTGCGTTCTGAGGATCGCCGTGTTTTGCTGGAAGAAACGGCAGGTATCGTGAAGTATAGGCAGCGCAAAGAGCAAGCGCTACGGAAATTGGATGAAACCAGCGTCGACTTGCTCCGAGTGACCGATATTCTCCATGAGCTGCAAAGCCAACTTGGTCCCTTGAGTGAACAGGCGGAGCAAGCCAAGCTCTACCTGGGCCTAGCAGATCGTTTGCAAGGGGCTGAACTGGACTATTACTCCTTGAGTTGGCGAGGGATTGATGCTAAGTTTGTTCAGAGTGAAGAGATGCTAAAGAAGCTCAGGGATGAGTACGAGGCTCATCAAGAGGGTTTGGCTCAAACCGCGGCCAAGCAAGAACATCTGACCGAAGCCATGGCGAAGCTCGAAGCCAACATTGAGGAGCATCAGGCTGAACTAAATAGGCTCAATGAGGAATATAATCAAGGCTTGCATCGCATTGAGCTTTATGAAGAGCGAATCCGAAACCACGAGGCCCGTAGTGAACAACTGACGGGTTTGTTGCGCGCCAAAGAGGAGGAACTCAAGCTTTTTGCCCATGAAGACGGTGGACTGGCCCAGGAGATAGAAACTCTCCAGGAGCAGATTCGAGTTCAGGAGGATGCAATCCGCCAACATCAACTACATCTGGAAGAGTTGCAGCAAAGCCAGCGCCATGCCCAGAGTAAAGTCAATCAACTCAAGGATGACTTCTTTGAGTTCATGCGTGAACTCGCTGATAAGCGCAATTTCCAGCGGGGTTTCGCGGAGCGAAAACAGAACTTACTAGCCCAGATTGCCGCAAGCGAAAAAGAACTCACAAGCTTAGCGGACTCCCGCCTAGTGAGTGACGAGGTGATACGAACATATCAGTTGCGCTACAAGGAGCTCGGAGAACGCCTGGAGCAGCAAGAAGCCCAGGAGGTTGAGATTCTAGAGAAACTCGAAGCCATGAAACCATCTCTAGTCGAGGTTCAACAGGAACTACGGAGAAAAGAAGGGGAGCTCGCCCAAGTTCGCTCCAGGCTCAAGACCTTGCAGGAACTAGAAGAAGGGTACGAAGGTTACGCTTTCGGTGTCAGGCGGATTATGCAACATGCTGAGATGTCGCGGTTGGTTTTGGGCACGGTGGCTGATGTGGTGACTGTACCTCAGGGATTGGAAACAGCCTACGAAGTGGCCTTGGGATCTAGTCTGCAAAACCTTTTGACCACTGGCGAAGAGGATGCAAAGAGGATTATTCACTGGCTCCGCAAGGTGCAAGGTGGTAGGGTCACCATCCTTCCCTTAGATGCAGTGCGAGGGGTGGAGTTTTCCCGAGAAAGCAAACGTCTTTTGGAGCAAGAGGGAGTCCTCGGTACAGGCCTGGATCTTTTGACCTTTGGGGAGCAATATCGGCCTGCTATCGCTTCTCTTCTAGGCCGAGTGGTGATCACCGAAGATCTCGATGTAGCCTTGGCTTTAAAACGCAGACTAAGGCAGTTCTCGCGGATTGTGACCCGTGATGGTTCTGTCGTTTTTCCCAGTGGGGCCATGACGGGTGGTAGTATCAATAGTCGAACATCAGGGCTTTTGGCCCGTAAAGGACAGCTCCTACAATTAGAGGAAGAAGCCGTACAGCTTGGCGCAGAGGTCAAGGCCAAAGCAGAACAGGTCGCACGTCTGACCGAGTCCATTGCCCAATCAGAAGAAGAGTTGTCTGGCTTGAGAAACGCTGGGGTTGAAACCCGATTTGCGGCCCAAAAGGTGGAGCAGGACCTGCATCATGCCCTAGAGCAGCAAGAGAACAGGCGGCGTTTGATCCAGGAACTGGAAGGAAAGAGGCAGGATGTGGAGGTCCTCCTGGAAAACCTGGCAGCAGAAGGGGAAGTGGCTGCTGCTGGAGTCTTGGCCTTGGAGCAAGAAGAAGTTTTGCGCCGGGAACAGATCCGTGAGCAAGAAACGGCCTTAGCTGAACTGGCCGAGGCTTTGGAAGAAAGCTCCTTGAAGCAGACGGAAAAGCACGTAGAATTGGCTGAACTGAAAGGGAGTCTGGAGAATCAGAGAATTCTCCTGGCAAACCTGGAGCAAAAGAAGCTATCTGCCCGAAGAGAGCAAAAGGCCGCCCAAGAAGAGCTTCAGAGTCTGGCTTTGGCCCGGAGCGAAAATGAAGAGCAGATTGTGAGAACCCAGGCAGCCAACGAAAGCAATCGGAGGCAAAAAGGCGAAGTGCAAAGGATTTTGGATGAGGAGAAACAAGTACGCCTGGAACTTCAAAAGGAGCTGGCAGCCCTGGGGGCAGAACGAATCCAGGTGGAAAAGGAACAGCTCAAACGGGAACGTGCACTATATAAAAGCGAAGTGGAACAGGAACAGTTAGAGCGTGAAAGGGAACAGATTCTCTCGGTGCTTGCAGAGCAAAACGTGACCTTAGAGAGCATTCTACAAAGGGATGTCACAGCCAAGGAAAGCACCCTAAAGCGTACCATCGCAGAACTGCGGAATGAAATCAAAGAACTGGGTTTGGTGAACCCAGGCGCAACACAAGAATACGAGCGTGTCTTGGAACGCTGCTCCTTCTTGGAAATCCAACTTCAGGATCTAAACGAAGCCCGAGAAGGGTTACAAGATGTGATTAACGAAATGGATAAACTCTGCCGGACGAAACTTTGGGATGTCTTCCGGAAGGTACAGGTAGAGTTTGAGACGATCTTTAGTCAACTCTTCTTGGGAGGTCGGGCAGAACTGGTCCTAACGGACCCTGAGTCGATTCTCACTACTGGCATCGACATTATGGCCAGACCCCCCGGTAAGAAACTCCAAAACCTCCTCTTGCTTTCAGGTGGCGAGCGGGCTTTAACCGCGATTGCCCTTCTCTTTGCGATTCGGAAGGTGCAGCCAACTCCCTTTTGGGTTCTTGATGAGATTGATGCAGCCTTGGATGAGAGCAATTTAGGGCGTTTTGTGGAGTTGATGGAGGAGTTTGCCGAAGAGACGCAGTTTCTGGTGGTCACCCACCGGCCCCGGACGATGGAAGCCGCAGATACCCTCTATGGGGTCACCATGGGCGACGATGGGTTTTCTCAGATTATATCAGTGGCATTGAACTAAGGAGGCTAGAATCTTGTTTTGGAAAAAACTATTTGGTGGTAAAAAAGAGTCGGAACAAGTCAAGGAAAAGGTAGAACTGGAACAAGAAGTAAAGGAGGATCCAGAGGAGGAGCCCGGGGAAGAACCTAGGGACGAACCCAAAGGGAGACTACAGAAAGCCCCTAAGGAGGAACTACCGGAAGATCCTAAGGAGAAAGAACGGGGCTTTTTCAAGCGCTTAGTAAGCGGCCTGGAAAAAACAAAACAAGGCTTTGTGGACAAAGTCGAGGGAATTATGACGGGGCGCAAAGTGGATGAGGAACTCTTTGAGGAGCTCGAGGAGGCCCTAATTCAAGCCGATTGTGGTGTGGAGACTTCTGTCTACTTGGTTGACCAGTTAAGGGAACGCTCTCGGGCTGAGAAGATCACAGAATCAGAGAAACTTAAAGAGGTCCTGGTGGAAGAGATCGTTGCTATCTTACAGAAAAACGCCGCCCCCTTGCAGACACCCCAGGAGACTCCCTACGTCATTATGGTGGTTGGGGTGAATGGTGCAGGGAAGACCACAACCATTGGTAAGCTCGCTTACCGTTTTAAACAAGAAGGAGCCCGGGTGCTCTTGGCCGCGGGGGATACCTTTAGGGCCGGGGCCATTGAGCAACTGGAAGTCTGGGCAAATCGGGTAGGAGTTGACCTGATCAAACACAAAGAGGGATCCGATCCTGCAGCTGTGGCCTATGATGCGGTCAATGCAGCCAAGGCCAGAAAAACCGATGTCTTAATTCTCGATACCGCAGGCCGCTTGCAGACCAAGGTTAACTTAATGGCGGAGCTTGGCAAGGTTCATCGAGTGGTTCAGCGAGAACTAGGGCGTGACCTAGATGAGATTCTCTTGGTTGTAGATGCTACCACGGGGCAAAACGCCATCTCTCAGGCCAAGACCTTTGGTGAAGCTGTACCCATCACAGGGATCGCCTTAACGAAATTAGATGGTACCGCCAAGGGCGGCATCGTCTTGGCTATAGCCAATGAACTGGATTTGGCTGTGAAACTGGTTGGCGTTGGGGAACAGTACGAAGACTTACAGGACTTTGACCCTAATACCTTTGCCAATGCGCTTTTTGGCCGTCAAGAGAAAACACTTGACAAGGCCTGATTCCCTGATTATACTTAGTGGGTGTAAAGGAATAGGGCTTAACAGCAATAGGAGACAATATGGAAAACACACTTCGCATGGCTTTGCTTTTTGACTTCTATGGTCCCTTACTAACAGAGCGCCAGGCCCATGTCTTCCAAATGTACTTTCACGAAGACTTGTCTTTAGGCGAAGTTGGTGAGGAGCTCGATGTATCTCGACAGGCCATCTATGATATTTTGAAGCGTTCAGGCACCCTCCTTGAGGACTTCGAGAGCAAGCTGGGCTTGGTGGCAAAGCATCAGGAACGACAGCGCCTCTACGATGAGGCCTTAGCCCTCATCGAATTATGTCGTACCGCGGATTTAAAGGATCGCGACCAGTATTTGACTGAGCTCGCAGAAACGATCAAACAGGCGCAAAGACAAGGTTAGGAGGGACGTACATGGCTTTTCAAAACTTATCATCCCGCCTGCAGGAAACAATGCGCAAACTGAGGGGTAAGGGGAGACTCAGCGAGAAAGACGTCGATGAGGTAATGCGGGACATTCGTCTTGCTCTCTTGGAAGCAGACGTCAACTACAAGGTAGTAAAAGACTTTATCGCCCATGTGAAGGAGCGGGCTACAGGGCATGATGTCCTGAGTAGCCTCACACCCGGCCAGCAAGTGATTCGCATCGTCAACGAGGAGTTAACCACTTTGATGGGCGGAACCCAGGCTAAGTTGACTTTGGCCGCCAAACCACCCAGTGTCATTATGATGGTGGGCTTGCAGGGTGCTGGAAAGACCACCACCACAGGTAAGCTTGCTCGGATGCTCAGAGCCCAAGGGCACCGTCCCTTATTGGTGGCTTGTGACATTTACCGTCCCGCAGCCATTAAGCAGCTTCAAACCCTTGGTGAGCAACTGGAATTACCGGTCTTTAGTATGGGGGAGCAAAACCCCGTTGATATCTCCAAGGCCGCTTATGCACATGCCCAAAGTCATAATAATGATGTTGTCTTAATTGATACGGCTGGACGCCTCCATGTGGATGCGGAGCTCATGGAAGAACTTGTGAACATTAAAGAAGCGGTGAATCCATCAGAAATCTTATTGGTTGTAGATGCTATGACGGGTCAAGACGCTGTGAATGTGGCTCAGAGCTTTAATGAGCAGTTGGAGCTCGGCGGAGTAATCTTAACCAAGCTCGACGGCGATGCTAGGGGTGGGGCCGCACTATCTGTTAAGACAGTGACGGGCAAACCCATCAAGTATATTGGTGTCAGTGAGAAAATGGATGGCTTAGAACCATTCCATCCTGATCGAATGGCCTCCCGGATTTTGGGTATGGGTGATATGCTAACACTGATTGAAAAGGCAGCCTCTGCAGTGGATGAGGAAAAAGCAGAGAAAATGGCTGCCAAACTCAGAGAAGCAGAGTTCACGTTGGAGGATTTCCAAGAACAACTCAGCCAGATGAAGGAAATGGGTCCCATTGATCAACTGATTGGCATGATTCCCGGCTTAAGTGGTGCGAAACAGCTCCAAAATCTCGAAGTAGATGAATCCCATTTCAAGAGAATTGAAGCGATTATTCAATCCATGACCCCCGAAGAGCGGCGCAGGCCAGAGATTATTGGAGGATCAAGGCGTAAGCGCATTGCTGCTGGATCAGGAACCCGCATTCAAGATGTGAACCGCTTGCTCAAGCAATTTAGTCAGACCAAACAAATGCTAAAACAGTTTTCTGGCAACCCTAAGGGTAGACCGAAGGGGCGCAGAAAGAAGGGAATGTTTTCCCTGTTTCAATAGAGTTTTTTCGTTTTCATGAGTAATCTTGGCAGGAGGTGAGAATAGATGGCAGTGAAAATTCGTCTTAAGAGAATGGGAGCTAAGAAAAGACCCTTCTACAGACTGGTTGTAGCAGATTCCAGAGCCGCACGTGATGGTGCTTTCATTGATACCCTAGGTTTCTACAATCCTATCGCGGATCCCGTGGAACTGAAGATCGATGAGGAAAAGGCACTTGATTGGCTCCAAAAAGGTGCGCAACCATCCGATACAGCAAAATCGCTGTTAAAGAAGAGCGGAGTTATGGACAAATTTGCCGCATCCCGTAAACAAGGATAGGGGGTGTTTGTGTGAAGAGCCTAGTAGAATTTATTGGGAAGTCTCTAGCAGATAACCCAGATCAAGTTGTGGTAGAAGCTCAGGATAAGGGGCACGAAACAGTCTACACCATGTATGTGGCACCTGAAGATATGGGGCGCCTGATCGGGAAGGGTGGCCGGATTGCCAAGGCTATTCGTACCGTGGTGAAGGCTTCCGCGATCAAATCAGGAGTTCAAGTCCACGTGGAGATCGATGAACGAGCTTAAGTGGATTGTCGTTGGCGAAGTTGTATCTACACAGGGTAATCAAGGTGAAATCAAGGTAATCCCACATACAGAGTTTCCGGAACGGTTTTATACCATGGAAAAGCTACACCTGTTTCGAGGGGATGACCGAGAGCCTTCTGGCACCTATGCTGTAGAAGGTTGCCGCGAGCACAAAGGAGCTCTGATTCTGAAACTTGTGGATGTTGATAGCATTTCTGAAGCAGAAAAGCTGCGCAAGATGTTAATCAAAGTCCCCGTGGATGAATTGATGCCCTTACCGCCTGGTCGTCATTATATTTTCCAGATTATTGGGCTAGAAGCCCGGACAAGTTCAGGCCAGAAACTCGGAGTGATTACCGATGTTTTACAAACCGGTGCGAACGATGTCTATGTGATTAAGCCTGATGTTGGAGTGACCAAGCTCAAGGAGATCTTAATTCCAGTTGTGCCCCATGTGGTACTAGAGATTAGGCCTGACGATGGGTATGTTCTGATTGAATTACTCGAAGGCTTGCTGGACTGAATCTGGAGGTACAACATGCATTTTGACATCCTCACGTTGTTTCCGGAGATGTTTTCCGGCCCATTAACGACAAGCATTTTGGGTAAGGCCCAGGAAAGCGGACTCGTTTCGGTCGATATCTGGAATATTCGCGATTATGCCCTAGATAAACACAGAATTGTTGATGATACACCCTATGGGGGTGGCGCAGGTATGGTGTTGAAGGCTGATGTCTTGGTACGTGCCATTGAATCTGTACGAGGAGACTCGAAAACGCCTGTCATCTACTTGTCTCCCCAGGGAAAGGTGTTCGATCAACAAATGGCCGCTGAGATCGGGGAATTGCCCCGGGTGATTCTTTTGAGCGGACATTATGAAGAAATTGACGAACGGGTTCGGAGCCATTGGGTGGATCTTGAACTATCCATTGGTGATTATGTGCTAACAGGTGGCGAGTTGCCAGCCATGGTAGTGGTGGATGCTGTTACGCGGCTACTCCCAGGTGTCCTCGGTGATGAGAGATCCCACTTGCAGGACTCCTTCCAAGATGGTTTACTCGATCATCCGCACTATACCCGACCTGCTTCATTTCGGGGTCTTGAGGTACCTGAAGTACTCTTGAGCGGTCATCATGACCATATCCGCCGCTTCCGGCTCAAAGAGTCACTACGCCGTACCATGCTCCGAAGGCCTGATTTGTTAGAAAAAAAGTCTTTAACCAAGGAAGAACGTCAGCTTCTTAAGGAGCTGGCTACAGAATACTCCGCTGAGGGGAGGGTAAATACCAATGAATCTGATTGATGTTATTACACAAGATCAACTTCGCTCTGATCATCCCCAGTTTAATGCTGGTGATACAGTGCGTGTTCACGTCCGTGTTGTAGAAGGCTCCAACGAGAGAATCCAAATCTTTGAGGGCGTTGTTTTACGGCGGATGGGTGGAGGAATTCAAGAGAACTTCACAGTGCGCAAGATGTCCCAGGGTGTGGGCGTAGAAAGAACCTGGCCCGTAAATTCACCCCGTATTGAGAAAATTGAGGTCATTCGCCACGGTAAAGTGCGTCGCGCACGTCTATACTATCTCAGAGAACGTTCTGGCAGAGCTGCCCGTATTAAGGAACGTCGTCGGTAGTGTGAGGCAGGTGACCCTAAGGGGAGTGGTACACACTCCTCTTTTTTACATCTGCGTGAAGTGGAGGAACAGGCATGGCAAAATCCGAAATCAGAGAGTATATTGAAGCATTAATCATCTCAGTGGCCTTAGCCGGGTTCATTATTCTCTTTGTGGCCCAGTCATTTCTGGTGGAAGGCAGTTCCATGGAACCATCCTTTCATCACAGACAGAGGTTGTTCGTGGAGAAGATATCGTATCGCTTGAGTGAGCCCAAACGTGGTCAAGTTGTGGTTTTCCGCTATCCTGGGGATGAACGCCGTAAGTTTATCAAACGGATCATTGGCCTTCCCGGTGATGAGATTGCCATCCAAAATGGCTTTTTATATGTCAATGGCTTGCGTTTAGAGGAAGACTACATTAACGGCCCCACCTATGGAACCTATAGTGCACCTACCTATGGACCGGTCTTGGTACCGGAAGGTCATTACTTTGTTTTAGGTGATAATCGGCGCAACAGTGATGATAGTAGGTATCCCGACGTTGGTTTTGTACCCAAGAAGAATTTGATCGGTAAGGCGCTTTGCGTCTATTGGCCACTGAATCAAATCAGGGCGGTTAGCATACCACCTGTTTTTGAAAGGATTGAAAAACGATAATGACCATTCAATGGTATCCCGGGCATATGACCCGTGCCAAAAGGATGATCAAGGAAGAACTCAAGCTTGTAGACGGTCTATTAGAAGTAGTGGATGCGCGGGTGCCTGAAAGCAGTCGCAATCCTGAAATCAAAGAACTGACGAACAAGCCTCGTCTCATCGTTTTGAGCAAGACCGATCTGGCCGATCCGCTGCAAACCCAAAAATGGCTGGAGTATTGGAAAGGCCAAGACGAGAATATTGTGGAGACAGACCTCCTAAAGGGGCAAGGTTTGGGGGAGATTCGAGCTTCGGTGGCTCGGACATTTCCCAACCTAAAGCGCACCCCCCGTCTTTTGGTGGTGGGGATTCCCAATGTGGGTAAGTCCACGCTCATTAATGGTCTCACCAAGCGAAGGGCTGCTGGGGTCGGGGCCCGACCTGGCGTCACCAAGGGCAAGCAGTGGCTTTCTGCACCTGGAATGCAACTTTTGGATAGCCCTGGTATCCTGTGGCCCAAGTTCGAAGATCAAGAGGTGGCTCAGCGTCTGGCGCTGGTGGCCTCCATACGTGATGAGATTTTGGATCTGGTGGAACTGGTCTGGTATCTCATGCAGTTTCTCGCTGAGCACTATCCCACTGCCTTGTCTGCACGTTTCGGGGAGTTTGACGAAGGAGAGCATCCTTTAGAGGCTATTGGTCGCAGGCGGGGCTGTTTACTTAAGGGTGGCGTTGTGGATTTCAATCAAGCGGCCAGTACGGTCCTTAAGGACTTTCGCACTGGCAAACTGGGCCGGATCACACTCGATCTCTATTCAAAGGAGTGAATACAGATGAGGACGATAGAAACCCATCTCCAGGCGATTTTTGGGCAAAGAGTCGTCGGTGTGGACGAGGCAGGACGTGGGCCTTTAGCCGGTCCGGTTGTGGCTGCCGCGGTCCAGATCTTACCAGATCGCTTTTCGTCGGAAATTCGTGACTCGAAACGCCTATCCCCTAAGAAACGGGAGCTTGCTTACGAAGAATTATTGCGTACCTGCCAGGTAGGGGTGGGTCTAGCTACTGTGGAGGAAATTGATCAACTTAATATTCTCCAGGCCACGTTTTTGGCCATGCGCAGGGCCTTGGACAATCTACCTGAACCGCCTCAGTTTTGCTTAGTGGACGGAAATTTAGAGATTCCAGATTTACCCTGGCCGCAGCGGGCCATCGTCGGTGGTGATGATTTGTCCATTTCCATCGCTGCTGCCAGTATTGTGGCCAAAGTGGAGCGGGATAGAATCATGGTTGCCTATGATGAAATCTATCCTTCATACAATTTTGGACAGAATAAGGGATATGCTACAAAAGACCATCGCCAGCGGATCGAAACCTATGGTCGTTGCCCTTTGCATCGGGGTTCCTTTCGGTGTGCAGGTGATCTATGAGCATGAATCTCGGTGAGAGGTTGGCCCGGGAATACTTAGTTGCACAGGGCCTGGAGTTTATTACTGCCAATTTTCGCCTGCGACTGGGCGAAATTGATTTGATCATGCGTGATGGTGAGTTTCTAGTTTTTGTAGAGGTAAAATATCGTACCTCGGATCGATATGGTACGAGCGTGGAGCAGGTAACCCCAGCCAAGAGACGAAAGATCAAATTGGTGGCCCAAGCCTACCTACAGCGGTATCCCGCTTTAGGGGCCTTTGTGCGCTTTGATGTGTTGGGGATCAGTCCTGCTGAGACTGGTTATAGATTTAACTGGGTGAAGGGAGCTTTTGAATGAGACGCAAATGTATTGGCCTTATACTTTTTATGCTTATTTTAACCACGTTTTCCTACACAACCCTTGCTCAACAGACACTGCCTTTTGAGTTACAGGCAAGCTCCGCTGTGCTTTTGGACTATGAGTCGGGGCAGATCTTGTTTTCCCAAAATGGCAAGGATGAGCATGTACCAGCAAGCCTTGTGAAGATTATGACCATGTATGTAGCTATGGATGAGATCAAGGGGGGGCGCATGAGCGCCCAGGATACAACCAGGGTGAGTGAACGGGCTTGGCGAATGACGGGCTCAAAGATGTTCTTAGAGCCGGGCGAAGTTGTAACCATTGACCAACTCCTCAGTGGAATCGCCGTTGTCTCTGGCAATGATGCCTGCGTTGCGTTAGCGGAAGCTATCTCTGGAAGTGAAGATGTGTTCGTGGGGCGGATGAATGATAAGGCTCGCCAGCTCGGATTGAACCTGAGCTTTGTGGATGTCCACGGGCTGTCCCCAGACAACAAGATTACGGCGGAAGATATTGCTATCTTAGTCTATTATTATTTAAAGGACCATCCTGGCGTGATTGACTATCACAAACAGCAGTCATTTTCCTATCAACCTCGATCAAGTTCAAACCCCATTGTGCAAAGCAATCGAAATGGACTTTTGCGGTCCTTTGAAGGAGCCGATGGACTGAAGACAGGACATCTGCAAGTAGCGGGCTTCAATTTAGTGGGGACGGCGGTACAAAACAACAGACGAATGATCGGCGTAGTCTTAGGCGCGTCCAGCGAGTCGAGGCGAGAGCAGGAAATGACCACTCTGCTTAATTATGGTTATCGCAATTTTGACCTCGTAAACATCTCCCGCCTTCTCCAAGACAAGACAACGAAGGTCTTTAAAGGGAGACAGACCGAGGTGGGTTTGGCTGTGGCTACTCCCATCATCTCCGTGCCCAAGGGCAACGAGAAGAGCGTTAGCGTAGGAATTCAGACGAAGGAAGTGGAGGCGCCTGTGCAAGCAGGGAGCCAAGTTGGTGTGCTCAGTATCTATGTCGAAGGCGAGCTGAACAAGGAAGTTCCCCTCCTTGCAGCCCAAGATGTTGCCCGCGGTAGCTGGTATCAAGTCTTATGGCAGAGTATCAAACGCTTTTTCCAAGATCTGATCCGTACAAAATAATTTGCGAGCTACGAAAAAAGCCTCGCTATGAACGCGAGTCTTTTTTTATGCAGAAGAATTTCCGGGAATACAAGGAATTGCCGTTTTTTCGTAGAAAATAGTAGCGAAAACGATGGAATAAGTAATGAGAGGGTGAGCTTTATGCAGCCACTTGTCTTGGACGATTTGTACAAGAAAATATTAGCATATTTGCAACAAGAGGGTAGGATGACTTTTGTGACCTTGGCCGCCTATTTGGGGGTTTCCGAAGGTACCATACGTAAGCGTGTAAAGCGTTTAGAAGACAATGGTGTCATGAAAACGATGGGAGTGACCGACCCTTTACAAATGGGCCTCGATACTGTTGCCTTTATCTGGTTTAAGGTAGACCGTCACTACATGGACTCAGTCATTGCGTCCCTTAGTGCGCTGGATGTATTACGTTACCTCGTGGTAACAACCGGTGGGCATGATCTGGTAGCCATGGTTGTCTTGCCAAATCGAACAAAATTGGTGGCTTTGCTCAATGACGAGTTTGCTAACATTGAAGGTATCATTAGTACTGAGACCTCCATTGTTCTGCAAATTCATAAGCAAATCTATGATTGGGCTCCCTTCGGCCATTATATCGAAAAGGATGGTGTGCAGGGATGACAGGATTTGTCTTAGATCAATTTGATCGGGATATTATTCGCCTGCTTCAGCAGGATGGACGTATGCCTTTTCTGGCCATTGCCCACGAACTGGGTTTGGCAGAAGGAACGGTGAGGCGCCGGGTAGGCAAACTTATGGATGAGGGTCTACTCCGGATCGTCGGCATTGCCAGTCCTTTTAAGGTGGGTTTGCAGACTGTGGCCATTGTGGGCCTCAAAGTAGACCGGGGGAAACTCCAACCTATTGCTGAAGAGCTCAGCTCTATGACTGAAGTTCGTTACGTTGCCTTATCAACGGGAAACTATGATCTAGTGATCGAGGTTGTGGTGGCCAGCAATGATGAGCTTCTTACCTTCTTGGTGGATCGCTTGCGGGAAATCCCAGGCATCAATAATACTGGAACCTCCGTTGTACTGAAAGTGGCCAAGGAAGATCTCGCCTGGGATTCTGATCAGATGAATACATCGCTATAGCTTTCAAATCGGTATTGGAGAGCTTCACCCATGTGCACAGGGCTAACTATGCTCTCTCCTTCGAGGCTGGCAATGGTGCTTGCGAGCCTCTTTGTGTTCTCAAAGCCCCGCACCGAAAGCCCGAGCCTTTTTTGGGCTTGGTGCAGAAAATCCAGCGCCTCTGGGCTGATACTCCCAGCGTTTGCCTTTTGTCCCTTGGTTCCATTGGTCTTCCTCTGGGGCCAGGGGATTGTTTTTTGACGGAGTTCCGCCTCTGAGAGGGGGCTGAGGTAGGTAAACATTTCAAATCGGTCCAATAGAGGCCCCCTCAGCTTTCTGCGATACCTACTTAGGTCTCTGCCTGTGCAAGTACAAGTCCGAATTGAACTTCCCAGATAACCGCAGGGACAGGGGTTTGCTGTCGCTATCAACCAATAATCGGCTGGATAGGTTAAGACATGCTCTGCTCGGGAGATTTGGACCTCTTTTCGGTCCAGTGTCTCCCGGAGGCCTTGGAGAGCCGCCTGATTGAACTCTGGAAATTCATCCAGGAGTAAGATGCCACAATGGGCTAAGGTGATTTCCCCAGGCCTTCCGTTCTTCCCTCCAATTAGCGCGGCCTGAGAAATGCTATGGTGAGGAACGCGCAAGGGACGTTCAACCAAGGGAGTAGCCTTACTCGTTAGGAGGCCCGCCACTTCATGGATCGTATTGATGATGAGAATCTCGGCCTGGGTGGGCGGGGGCAAGAGGTGGCGGGCATTGGTTGCCAAAAGTGTCTTGCCGACACCAGGAGGACCTAAAAGCATAATGTGATGCCGACCATGGGCAGCTAGTTCCAGGGCTCGTTTGGCCTGGGCTTGCCCCTTAATTTCCGGGGGCGAACAGACGGAAGGAACTCGAGCTTGAGGAGGGGATGCCTTAGGAGGCTCCCGCCTGCCTAATAAGACCTCTAATAGGTCATGGAGAGAAGAAACGAGCAAATAACGCGTATCAGCCACCAAGGCAATCTCTCCCTGATTATCCAGGGGAAGTACAAGTTGGCAATTCCGGCTTCTGGCCAAGTCTGCTAAGCTCAAAACCCCATTGACTCGCTTCAATTTGCCACTTAAAGATAGTTCCCCCACGAAAATTGTTTGTTCAAAAGACCGCGGCGAGAGTACCCCTTGGTGAGCGAGGATGCCTAGGGCAATGGGTAGATCAAAAAGAGAACCATCTTTCCGATAATGGGCAGGCGCTAAGTTGACGATCACCTTCTGAGAGGGGAACTTAAAGCCCGAGTTCCGGAGGGCGGACCGGACTCTCTCCCGGCTCTCCCGCACAGTCTTACTGGGTAAGCCAACTATTTCGAACCCTGGCAGACCCGGCCGTACATCTACTTCCACATCAATGGGAAGTCCCTCTATTCCTGCTACTACCCCACTTTGAACCACAATCATTGCAATACCCCCTTGACACAATAATCAGAATATTGATATATTTGACATAGCTCCAAAATTTCCTCCTCAACATAGGACAAACCCTTCCACGGCATGCTAAGAAAAAAGTGAGGAGGGCGTTCATGCCTTTTGATGTAGGTTCTACAAGGATCTTCCACTGCCCGGCCTGTGATGTGGACACTCCACATACCATTAAGACAAGTCGGGGCGATATGTACGGCATCGTGTGCACCAATTGCCACGGTGGAGCCATTGTCAGTGCCCTCGATCTGCGGATTTACCAATTACGATGGGAGGAAGAACTGCAGGCCATCTTGGATAGTTTAGTGGAACATCCGCTTCAAGATGATGACAGATAGGAGGTCTGTAGATGTCATGGACTCAGCGGCAGTATTTGATTGCCTTCAATATGATGCCTGGAATTGGTGGGCGGCGTCTCTTGGCGATCAAAGAACATTTTGGGGGCCTAGACAGGGCTTGGCATGCTTCCCAGGATAAGTTGCTGGAGGTGCCAGGGATTGGACCAAAAACGGCTGACCTGTTTGGTTCCCTTCGTTCCTCGATTTCGCCAGCTAAAGAAGAAAAGTGGGCTGAGGCGCTCGGAGCAAGGATTCTTACCTTACACGATGATTCATATCCCCAGTACCTCAAGAGGTTAGCGGTCCCTCCCCCTGTCCTTTACGTGCGTGGACAATTACCCCTTGAGCCAGGAATCGCTGTAGTTGGCACCCGAAAACCTTCTCGCATCGGTATCGCACAGGCGAAACAGTTTAGCTCTTACTTAGCTGCCAAGGCGGTTCCCGTCATTAGTGGACTAGCCCGGGGTATCGATTATGCAAGTCATGCCGAGACGCTTGAGTCCGGGGGAGTTACAATCGCGGTCCTAGGTAGTAACTTGGCTAAACTATATCCACCTGAACATCGCGTGTTAGCCCAGGCAATTGGGGAAAAGGGTGCCCTAGTTACAGAGTTCTCCAGTCGCTGCCCGACTGTGCCTGGCAATTTTCCTAGGCGTAATCGGATTATTGCAGGTCTTTCAAAAGGAGTCTTGGTGGTACAGGCCGGAAGGAACTCCGGAGCGCTCCACACGGCCGATTGGGCCTTGGATTTGGGAATTGATGTTTGGGCGATTCCAGGTGAGATTAGCGATCCATTGCGACACGGAACCCATGGGCTTATCAAGCAAGGAGCGGCGTTGGTCACTGACCCCGAGGAATTACTCTCAAAAGATACATCCCGGGCAAAGGTTGGGTCAAGCGCAAATCCCTCCCTAGCCGAACTCTATGATGCTGGTTATGGTCCTAATGAAATTGCTGCTACACTTGCTCGGTCCATTAAGGAAGTACTGGCGGAAATCTCCCTCTTGCAGGTGGAAAGAGGCTTACGAATGTAAAGAAGGTTTGGTGGCCTGACTTGCATAATATCTGCAAAGCCTCTATAATGGGGTTAATTCTGGCAAGAAATGAGAGATACATGTGAGTGAAAATAGATTGAAACGGGTGGCCATGGCCCTCAAGGTGTTGAATCCTGATGACGATTTCGCAGAAATCTTGACCAATCTTGGCTTATCGGCCCAAGACTTGATGAGTTTTCTCGAATCCCTGGCTTTGGACTTTCAAGTCTCGATTTTGACCTTGGAAGAAGTGGACAAAACAAAGGTGCGAGTCTTCAGCCATTGGGAACGGGCTTACCTTTCCCAAGAGGCCAGGGAGTTTCTCCTCTCCGCGGTGCATACGAAAACCATTGTTCCTGCGGAAATGGAGCATGCTTTGGCCATCCTTTTTGCCACAGCGCCAGAAATGGTGGACGTGGAGGATATTTGTGGGATTTTAGCGAACATTGTAGTAGACCCTAATCGAACAGCTGTTTTTGGGTTCATTGATCAGAACATTATTCATTGATTTGTTTGATTGCACGGAGGTGCTTGTTTGAGTACATTGATTATTGTTGAATCGCCCGCTAAAGCCCAAACAATTAAGGGGTTTTTGGGAAAAAACTATACTGTCAAGGCTTCTCTTGGACATGTTCGAGATCTGCCACGCAGTAAATTCGGGATCGATGTGGAACAAAATTTCACTCCCCACTACATCACAATTAGGGGAAAAGGTCCGGTCTTGAAAGAACTGCGGGATGCGGCCAAGAAAGCCGATCGAGTTTTGCTGGCCACAGACCCGGATCGCGAAGGTGAAGCCATTGCTTGGCATCTGGCCACAGCTCTGAAAATTGACGAAGACAAATGCAGAATTGACTTTCGGGAAATTACGAAAGATGCCATTAAACAGGCGGTGAAAAAACCCCGCAGCATTGCCCAAGCTGTAGTTGATGCCCAACAAGCAAGGCGTGTTGTGGATCGAATTGTAGGTTACCAGCTTTCACCCTTGCTCTGGGCTAAGGTCAAACCAGGCTTAAGTGCGGGTCGCGTTCAGTCGGTAGCTGTCAAGCTCATCGTAGACCGGGAGCGAGAAATCGAAGCCTTTGTGGAAGAGGAGTACTGGAGTGTAACGGCCAATTTGCACACCGCTGAAAAGGAATCCTTTGAAGCCAAACTTCATACCAAGGGGGGAAAGAAACTTCCCTTGCCCAATGAAGAAGCTGCCAAAGAGGTAGAAAAGAGTGTTTCCGGCCAGAGTTGGGTTGTGGACAAGGTTCAGCGAAGAGAACGTCGTCGCCATCCGGCACCGCCTTTTATCACCAGTACGCTGCAGCAAGAGGCCGCCCGGAAACTGGGTTTTGCAGCCAAGAAGACGATGCGCCTAGCGCAGCAGCTCTACGAAGGTTTACCCATGGGTAAACAGGGTACTTTGGGTTTGATTACCTATATGCGGACCGACGCTACTCGCGTTTCCGATGAAGCCGTGGTGGAAGTTCGAGAGTTTATCAAAACCACACATGGCTCCTCTTATATTCCTGGGAAACCGCGCCAGCATGCCTCGAAAAAAGGGGCCCAAGAGGCGCATGAAGCAATTCGCCCCACTTCAACGCTGCGTACTCCCGCGGATGTCAAACAGTATCTTTCGCGTGATCAATTTCGCCTCTACACCCTAATCTGGGAACGATTTGTGGCTAGTCAAATGAGCTCAGCCGTCTTCGATGCCATGACCGTGGATATCAAGGTTCAAGACTATATCTTCCGTGCCACGGGATCCCAACTGAAGTTTGCCGGTTTCCTCAAGATTTATCAGGAAGGGACAGACTCAGCCACTCAAAACGATGAGAGCAAAGATCGTCTCTTGCCAGATTTGGAGGTGGGAGAAGAAGTCCGGCTCCATAAACTCGATCTGAACCAGCACTTTACACAGCCACCAGCTCGCTTCACCGAGGCCATGCTCGTTAAGACGTTAGAAGAGGAAGGGATCGGTAGGCCCAGTACCTACGCTCCCATTATCGATACGATTACGGCCCGAGGTTATGTGTTGCGGGAAGAAAAGCGCTTTCATCCTACAGAGTTGGGTATCGTAGTCACAGATCTCTTGGCCGAGAGTTTCCCTCGCTTGCTCGATGTGAAATTCACCGCGGGTCTCGAGGAGGAGCTTGATGGAATTGAGGAAGGCGATCTAGTCTGGCAAGAGGTGATCGGTCGATTTTATGAGCCCTTTGCCTCAGATCTCGAAACCGCTTACGAAGAACTGGAACGGATCGAGATTCAAGACGAAGTTAGTGATGTTATCTGTGAGAAATGCGGCAGAAACATGGTTTACAAGCTTGGTAGGTATGGCAAGTTTTTGGCCTGCCCAGGATATCCTGACTGTAAGAATACCAAGCCAATCCTGGATGAGATTGGTATAGAATGCACCATCTGCAAGAACGAGGGCAGAGATGGGGGGCAACTTGTGCGCAGACGCTCGAAACGGGGTCGCTTCTTTTATGGTTGTAGCAATTATCCCGATTGTACCTATACTTCTTGGCAACGTCCTGTAGCGGAACTGTGTCCACATTGCGGCAAGAATCTGACCATCGCCAAAGAAGGGGCAGAACCAAAATGCAGCAATAAGGAATGCCCTGGAGGTGATGGAAAGTGACCTATGTATCGGTGATAGGTGCAGGGTTAGCAGGTAGTGAGGCCGCCTGGCAACTGGCCCAGCGGGGTGTGGAGGTCCGGCTCTTTGAAATGAGACCAGAGGTACAGACGCCAGCCCACGAGACCGGTGATTTTGCCGAACTGGTCTGTTCCAACTCCCTGGGATCTATGTTGGAGAGTGCCGCGGGAGGGGTATTGAAGAAGGAACTGGAATGGATGGACTCTTTGATTCTCCAAGCGGCTCAGAAAACCATGGTTCCAGCCGGTGGAGCCTTGGCGGTTGACCGACAATTGTTTGCTCAGGAGGTCACCCGGCGCCTGCAGGAACATCCTAAGATCACCACGATTTACGAGGAATGTAAGGAGATTCCCAGTGGTGTGGTGGTGATTGCCACTGGTCCACTTACATCTCCAGCATTAACCAGCAAACTGCAAGATCTAACCAAGCGCGATAATCTCTATTTCTTTGATGCTGCAGCCCCCATCGTGCTTGGGGAGAGCATAGATTATGACCAAGGATTTTGGGCTGCCCGCTATGATAAGGGAACGGCGGACTACTTCAACTGTCCTTTGAATAAGGAAGAATATGAAGACTTTGTGGCAGCCCTCATTCAGGCAGAGGTTGCTCCACTCCATGAGAGTGATATCGCCACCGAAGATTTGGCCGTTTTCGAAGGGTGTATGCCCTTGGAAGTCATGGCCAAACGGGGGGCCGACGCTTTGCGTTATGGACCCTTCCGTCCGGTGGGACTCGCCGGACCTGACGGCAAGCGTCCCTATGCTGTCTTGCAATTACGCCAGGAAAACACGGAAGCGACTCTTTTTAACCTGGTTGGTTGCCAGACACGGCTGAAGTGGGGTGAACAGAAAGAGGTTTTTCGGCGCATTCCTGCTCTGCAAAATGCAGAGTTTGTCCGTTATGGAGTGATGCATCGAAACACCTTTATCAACTCGCCCCAAGTCTTGACTGCCGGCTTTCAGGTCAAAGAGGACCCCAGACTCTTCATTGCAGGCCAGATTACTGGGGTGGAAGGATATGTGGAAAGTGCGGCCTCGGGCCTTTTGGCAGGAGTTAACGCTGCCCGCTTTGTTCAGGGGCAAGAGGCTCTCACCTTGCCCAGGGAGACCATGCTTGGGAGCCTCGCTCATTATATTGCCACTGCGGATCCCAAGTACTTTCAGCCCATGAATGCCAATTTCGGTATCTTGCCTCCCCTGGATCCTCCCGTAAGGGGCAAAAAAGAGCGTAAACTCGCTTATGCCCAGCGTGCCCTGGGTAGCCTCCAGTCGTTTTGGACGGAGATGTGAGGTGGTAGCCATGGTGAACCTTAAGGCTTATCTTGAGTTTTTGCGGATCGAGCGCAATCTCTCCCCGGCCACAGTTCTCGCCTATGAACAGGACGTACAAGATTTTTTGGACTTTGCCAGAGGGCAGTGTGACCTCTTGGGTAAACCTAGGTCCGCTACAGCTCTTGATAAATACTTACTTCGGGACTATCTAGCGTACCTGACCCGGGAAGGTTACGCCCGCTCCACCATAGCGCGGCGCCTTGCGAGTATCAGGGGTCTCAGTCAATTCTTGTTCCGAGAAGGCCTGATAGACCACGATTTTGCCCTTACACTCAAAACATCGCGGCAAGCAAAGACTATTCCTGAAGTGTTGAGTATGGATGAAATCGCTAAGTTTTTGGAAACCAATATGCCTGGCAAATCTCCTGCTCTCCAAAGCCGGAACCAGGCTATGTTTGAGATCCTCTATGGAACGGGAATACGGGTCGCGGAGTTAGTGGGACTCGACCTTTCCGATCTTGATACCCAAAATAGATATCTGAGGGTGTGGGGTAAGGGAAGCAAGGAACGGATTGTTCCCCTCGGTGATTACGCTCTGGAACGAGTGGGTGATTATCTTCGGGACTATCGCCCCGAGTTGTTAAAGGGCAAGGAGGAGGAAGCTATCTTTCTCAACGCTCGAGGAACCCGGCTTACCCCAAGGGGAGTGCAGTATGTTCTTGATGAATGGAGTCGACTTCTGGAGATCCATAAGAATATCTCACCCCACGTCTTTCGCCATACCTTTGCCACCCATCTCTTGGATCGTGGAGCAGATTTGCGCAGCATTCAAGAGCTTTTGGGGCATGCGAGCTTATCAACGACCCAGGTGTACACCAAGGTCACCATGGGACATCTACGATCTGTTTATAATCAATCTCATCCGCGAGCCTAAGAAGGGAGATGTCTCCATGAATATTCGTTCCACAACCATTATTGCGGTGCGTAAGGATCATCAAGTGGCTTTAGCCGGGGACGGCCAGGTCACGTTAGGTGAAAAGACAGTGATCAAACATGGTGCAACGAAAGTGAGGACCTTGTCCGGAGGCGAAATCTTAGCTGGTTTTGCGGGTTCGGCCGCGGATGCCATTACGCTTTTTGAAATGTTCGAGCGGAAACTCAAGGATCACTCCAACCAACTTGTGCGAGCTGCAGTGGAGATGGGCCAGGATTGGCGTTCTGATCGATATTTGCGTAAACTCGAGGCCTTGCTCTTAGTGGCCGATCGAGAGACAACACTGGTCATTTCTGGTTCAGGAGATATTATTGAGCCTGATGAGGGGGTTTTGGCCATTGGCTCTGGCGGTTCTTATGCCATGGCCGCGGGGTTGGCCTTACTTCGCCACTCACAGTTAACTGCTCGTGAAATCGCCTTCGAAGCTCTGCGAATTACGTCCGAAATTTGCGTCTTTACGAATGATCGTATTTCCATGATAGAATTGTCATAGGGTTTAAGGGGCGATAATATGGTACTGACACCAAAAGAGATCGTGGCAGAGCTCGATCGCTATATTGTGGGCCAAGACGATGCTAAACGTGCTGTGGCCATAGCCATGCGCAACCGCTATCGCAGGCAGCAACTGCCTGTTGAGTTGCGGGAGGAGATTTTGCCAAAGAACATTCTCATGATCGGCCCAACCGGCGTGGGTAAGACGGAAATCGCTCGGCGGCTCGCTCGTTTAGTCCATGCTCCCTTCGTAAAAATTGAGGCCACGAAGTTCACTGAAGTTGGCTATGTGGGACGTGACGTGGACTCCATGATCCGAGAGCTCGCGGATGTTGCCATGCGAATGGTGAAGGCCGAACGCATGAAAGATGTGGAAGAAAAAGCCGAGGAATTGGTGGAAGATCGCTTAGTTGAGCTTCTTGTTCCGGGACCAACCACATCACAGCAAGTAAATCCCATGGATTTCCTGTGGGGTTTGACTCAGCCAGGGGGAGGTCCGCAACAGGAATCCGTAGACGATCACGAGTTAAGAAAGGAACGGGAGCAAGTTAGGAGACTCCTTCGCCTAGGTGAGCTCGAAGATCGCAAGGTGGACGTGATCGTTGAAAAGTCCCCTGCTCCTTCCTGGGACCCAATGTCTGGGATGGGCATAGACGATATCGGAGCGAACTTCCGAGAGATGCTCGGTGACCTTTTGCCGAAGAAGACCCAGAAGCGGACGGTCACCGTGAGGGAAGCCCGGGGTATTTTACTCCAAGAGGAAGCGGCCAAACTTCTCGACATGGAGGCTATTTCCGCGGAAGCTGTGGCTTTAGCTGAAGAGTCAGGTATTGTCTTTCTCGACGAAATTGATAAAATCGCTGGTTCGGAAAAGCAAGCGGGCCCCGATGTGTCTCGGGAGGGTGTCCAGCGAGACATTCTGCCGATTATTGAGGGAAGCACAGTGATGACCAAGATTGGTCCGGTTCGAACCGATTATGTCCTGTTTATTGCAGCTGGTGCCTTTCATGTATCCCAACCGGCTGATCTCATACCCGAACTTCAGGGGCGTTTTCCCATTCGAGTGAACCTAGAGAGCCTCCGGGCGAAGGATTTTGCTCGCATCCTAACCGAACCCCATAATTCTCTGGTCAAGCAGTATATGGCCCTCCTGGGGACAGAGGGGATTGAACTTGACTTCACCACCGATGGGGTTTTGGCCATGGCCAAAATAGCCGAAGAAGTGAATCGAGGAACAGAGAACATCGGCGCCAGACGGCTGCACACCATCATGGAGCGCCTGTTAGACGATGTGAGTTTTGAGATGCCAGCAGGAGCGAAAATCCGGATTGACGAGGCTTTTGTCCACGCAAAATTAGGGGAATTGGCACAGAATAGGGATTTATCCCGCTATATCTTGTAAAGTCTTGAGTATTTTTGTGAAAGTTGCTCTTGGCTGAAGGAACCAGGCCTGTTAGTGCGAATATAGTTAAAGGGACATGGGGAAGGGTTATTTTACCCTCCCCTTTTTGTATTCAAAACCAGAAATAGGAGGACTTCGTTTTGTTATGTCGAAGTGCTTTTAAATCAGTAAGTGGTAGTACAAACCTGCTAGCAGGGGGGAGCCAGAATGTTTAGGGTTGTAGATAAGTTGGGAACGGGTCTCGGTAAAGCATCGTTGCGTCATAATGTGATCAGTAACAACCTGGCGAATTACAATACCCCAGGCTTTAAACGGTCTGATGTACAGATGGACACAAGATTCGCCCGAGAAATGTTGAGGGTGCAAAACCCAAGATTGTCCCAGACACATGCCAGGCATCTGCCAGGTACAGTCAGGCCAAGCGCCTCGCCTTATTCCGTCGTCCAGGATTACTCTACAACGATGCGTAATGATGGAAACAATGTGGATCCTGACCGAGAACAGGTCTTGCTCATGGAGAATCAGTTGTATTATGAGTCTATAACCGACGCGGTAAGTCGTAAACTCGGACAGCTCCGTACAGTGATCGGGGAAGGGAGGAGGTAGGCTATGAGTGTTTTTAAAGCGATGCGTATTTCGGCTTCAGGTTTAACAGCAGAGCGTTTACGTATGGATACCATTGCCAACAACTTAGCGAATGCCAACACTACGCGCTCGGTAGAAGGAGGACCATATCGTCGTCAGGTGCCGGTTTTTGCTCCTATTCTAGATCAATCGATGCACGGTACCCCTCAGCCATTTCAGACCGGTGCCAAGGGTCAGGGTGTTCAAGTGATCGGTGTAGTGAGTGATCCTTCGCCGCCGCGCCTGGTCTTTGATCCCCAGCATCCTGATGCGAATGCAGATGGCTATGTGGAAATGCCCAATGTTCACGTTGTGAAAGAGATGGTTGA
>JAAYOK010000234.1 GCA_012520355.1 Bacillota bacterium
ATAAAAAAAGACTCGAGCATAGATCCTATTGGCGATAGCTTTCAGGTACTCATGCGTTCCCATAAAATGGGTGATGATCAATTGATGATCAACTTTTCCCCGAAAATTAACAAAACCCCAGCTCAACTGGGGTTTCTTTTCTTATGGTGCCGAAGGTGGGAGTCGAACCCACACGGGCGTAGCCCATACGATTTTGAGTCGTACGTGTATGCCAATTCCACCACTTCGGCGTGTTTGATGTAAGGCTGTAACATCAATAATCCTACCACGAAGTAGGCCTTTTTGCAACCACTTTTTTGGTCTTTACCGCAGTTTTTGACCGTTTTTGACTCCAATATCAATAACTCTGGTAAACCGAATCCAAGTAGGTAAATATATCCTTCCTGTCCTTTCCCTGCATACTGTGGGTGAACAGGGATTTTCCCTTGACATTACTTTGGTACGTGGTACAATAATAAACGTAATTCTCAATAAGAAGCGGGGGAATCGCAGTGAAGCCTAAAGGATTTGTCAGGCGGACCAAGCAACGGGAGGCCATATTGCAAGTCTTGCGGGGAACAACAAGTCACCCCACTGCAGACTGGGTATATCAAGAGGTACGGAAAGAAATGCCTCACGTCAGTCTCGGTACCATATATCGCAATTTACGGACTCTAAGCGAACATGGTGAAATTCGGGAACTAGCTTATGGTAGTCACCATTCCCGTTTTGACGCCAACGCAGATAGCCATTATCACTTCATCTGTGACTCTTGTGGATGCGTCGAAGACTTGGACATGCCAATTATGCAAGAACTTGAAGAGAAGGTAGAGAAACTCGGGGATTACCAAGTGGTAACCCATCGCTTAGAGTTTCACGGCATCTGCCCCTCCTGCTCTGATGAAACATCCGATCAGCACTAGAGCGTAAACTAGAGTCCTAATCTGGGTAACATGACCATCATCATGCTACCCAGTTTTTTTGTTCGGTCGACCCTGGACAACTTTTACCATATATAGTATACTATACTAACCGAAGCACAATTTATAGTAGTTAGGGAGGAAGGTGTACATGCTACTATCTGAGAATGCCAAGACCGTTCTAGAGCGCCGTTATCTGGCCAAAGTAGATAGCAAAGTCGTGGAAACGCCAGAAGACATGTTACGTAGAGTGGCCCAAAGCGTAGCCCAGTTTGAGGAAGATCCCAAGTGGGAAGAGCTTTTTTTCGAGGTCATGGACAACCTGGAGTTTTTACCCAATAGCCCCACATTAATGAATGCAGGGCGTGAGTTACAGCAATTATCCGCTTGTTTTGTTCTTCCCGTTGAAGACTCCATGGAAGGAATCTTTGAAACACTGAAAAACACCGCTCTCATTCAAAAATCTGGAGGCGGAACGGGCTTTAGTTTTTCGCGCCTGCGTCCCAACTCCGACATCGTGAGTACCACCGGCGGTGTAGCTAGTGGCCCCGTTTCCTTTATGAAGGCCTATAATGCAACCACCGATGCCATCAAGCAAGGGGGTACCAGGCGGGGAGCCAATATGGGTATCCTGCGGGTAGACCATCCAGACATTCTCCAGTTCATTCAGTGTAAAGCGGATCCTAGTGAAGTGACCAACTTCAATATCTCCGTTGGGATCACAGAAGAGTTCATGGAAGCGGTCTTTGCAGACGAGACCTACAACCTAGTCAATCCCCGTTCCAAAGAAGTGGTGGGGGAACTAAGGGCCAAAGAAGTCTTTGAGCTCATCATCGAGATGGCCTGGAAAAATGGTGAGCCAGGCATCGTCTTCCTCGATCGGATTAATCGTGCGAACCCAACACCCCAAGTGGGTGAGATTGAGGCCACAAATCCTTGTGGCGAGCAGCCTCTTTTGCCCAATGAGAGCTGTAACCTCGGGTCCATCAACCTGGCTAAAATGGCAATGAAAGACGGCGATACCTGGAAAATCGATTGGGAGCGCCTCGCAGAGGTTGTGGAAATCGGCGTTCGCTTCCTCGACAACGTGATTGATGCCAACCGCTATCCCATCCCGGCCATTCAAGAGATGACATACGCCAACCGCAAGATTGGTCTCGGTGTCATGGGTTTTGCCGACCTTTTGATGCGCCTTGGTGTTCCTTATAATAGTGAAGAGGGCATTGAACTAGGCCGTGAACTCATGCGCTTTATCCAAACCAAGGGCCACGATGTTTCCTCCAAGCTCGGCGAAGAGCGGGGTTCTTTCCCCAATTACAAGGGAAGCATTTTCGAGAAAACCGGTAGGCCCATGCGGAACGCCACCGTCACCACCATCGCTCCAACCGGTACCATTTCCATTATCGCTGGTTGTTCCAGTGGTATTGAACCCATTTTCGCTCTAGCCTTCACCCGTAATGTGCTGGATAACGATCGCCTGATTGAGGTCAATCCCCAATTTGAAGAGATTCTGCGGGAAGAAGGTTTGTACCAGCCTGAACTCATCGAAGAAGTGGCCAAGCGTGGTAATGTTCGAGACCTCGCTGCAATACCAGAAGAGCTTCGCAAGATCTTCGTCACCGCCTATGAGACCACACCTGAATGGCATATCCGGATGCAAGCTGCCTTCCAAGAATTCACCGATAATGCAGTGAGCAAGACGGTCAACTTCCCGAAGGAAGCAACCCAGGAAGATATTCGTGCCGTCTACGAGTTGGCCTACGAACTAGGCTGCAAGGGTGTGACCGTCTATCGGGCTGGTTCTAGAGAAGGGGAAGTACTTACCGTAGGGCACAAGGCCGAAGCAGAAGAAGCGGTAGTGGAAGAAGCTCCTACGCGTCCTACACCCAGGAGACGTCCCCGGGTGACCACCGGGCAGACCGTTCGGGTTAAGACCGGTTGCGGCTCCTTATACGTGACAATCAACTCTGATGAACAGGGTATTTGCGAAGTGTTCACCACCATCGGTAAGGCCGGGGGCTGTGCCGGTTCCTTCTCTGAAGCAACCGCTCGCCTGATTTCCCTTTCGCTACGGGCCGGCGTAGAACCAGAGCAGGTCGTGAAACAGCTCAAGGGCATTCGCTGCCCCCATCCAATTTGGCAAGACGGTAGGCAAATTCTCTCTTGTCCCGATGCCATTGCCCATGTCTTAGAAGACTACATTAAGGCCAATGGCACCAATGGTGTTGCTCCAGCTCCAACTGTAGAATCCAAGATTACGCGGCCGGCGCAGACCCAAAACCTCTTTGTCGGGGAAGCCTGTCCCGAGTGTAGTGGTACTATGGTTGAAGAAAGTGGCTGTGCCACCTGCCTAGAATGTGGCTATAGTCGCTGTAGCTAAGTAGATAAGAATAATCTCCTCCTTCGTTTGCCATGCTAACGGGGGAGGAGATTTTTATGCAAAAACCCTGTTTTACCCTGGTTTGCATCGTTTTGACATTACTTGTAGTGAGTGCTACAGCTGGTGCTGA
>JAAYOK010000235.1 GCA_012520355.1 Bacillota bacterium
GTACTTTGATGAGCTTGACCTTCCCTGGATCCCGCCGTCTCCCAATATGCCGAGTTTTGCAACGGCGCTCGTTTACCCAATTACCTGTCTCTTTGAAGGTACGAACATTTCGGAAGGGCGTGGTACAGCAAACCCCTTCGAGTATGTGGGTGCCCCTTGGATTGATCCTCTGACGTTAGTCAAGGCTCTCGAGGAGGAGGGGCTCAGTGGTGTCAGGTTTCGGCCCGCCTACTTCACTCCTACCGCTTCGAAGCATGCTGGCAAGGAATGCGGCGGTGTGCAGCTGATTGTCTCTGATCGAGAGATGATTGATAGCTGTCTTACCGGTCTAACCCTACTTAGTACCATTCGGAGCCTGTATCCAGAAGAGACAGAGTGGTGGCATGTTCCAGGCACAACATTTCCCTTTGGAATTGATCGCTTGATGGGTACGGATAAAGTTCGCAAGGGTCTTGAGTTAGGGGAAAAACCGGGGAGACTAATCAAGGATTGGGCCCAGGAATCAGAGGCGTTTCGCCAGGCCTGTGCCCCGTACGTACTTTATTGAGAGAGGGAGAGAAGCATGATCCATTATCGTTATTATGAGCCTGGGGATGAGGCTGGGATTGTAGATGCTTGGAACCGGACTTTAGTAGCCGACCCCATTACGCAGAAACGCTTTCGCAATTTGGTGCTCTTGGATGGTAATTTCGACGCCCAGGGATTGCGCTTAGCGGTAGCTGAAGAACAAGTAATCGGTGTTGTCTATGCTGTGAGACGCTTGATGCCCATGACAGGTACCGAGTTGGAGTCCACAATGGGCTGGATTCCCTTCTTTTTTGTCGTCCCCGAATACCAGGGGCAGGGAGTTGGTAGGCAGCTCATGGCGGAGGCTTGTGCCTTCTTACGCGGGGCAGGTAGGGAACTGGTCTTTTTCGCCTCCTACGCGCCGAATTATGTGTTACCAGGAATCGATCCGCAGGCTTATCCTGCTGGCTTGGCTTTCCTCAAGGCCATGGGATTTGAAATTGCTTACTCCCCTGTGGCTATGGATCGTTCTTTGGTGAACTTTTTCATTCCTGAGGAGATTCGGCATCTGCAAGAGCAACGTGTCCAGGAAGGGTACTCTTTTAGTTTTGCCACGGACTCGGATCTTGTGGAACTGATTGGCTTTGCCAATCAGAGTTTTAATCCCGATTGGGGGAGGGCGATTCGGGAGGGTGTTTTGCAGGGATTGCCTTTAAGCCGAATTTTAGTTGCCAGAGACCAAGGGGATCTGGTTGGTTTTGCCATGTATGGTGCCTATGAAGGAATTCCGGAGAGGTTTGGTCCTTTCGGAGTTGATGCGAACCAGAGGGGTAAAGGTATCGGGAAGATTCTCTTGCATCTTACTTTGGAGGCCATGCGCTCAGAGGCCTTGCATGGGGCCTGGTTCTTGTGGACGGGTGAGACTACAGCGGCTGGGCATTTGTACAAAAAGACTGGATTTGCGGTAACAAGGAAGTTTCATGTGCTCAAAAAACCTCTGGGGTCGGACCCCCCAAAAGTTGGCAAAAAAGGTCAAGACTAGCGTAGTCTTGACCTTTCCTCATAGACAGGGAGGGCTAGAAGCGTGCGTCGCTTAAGAGCCAGAACTCTTCCGTGTCCTTTAAGTTCGGATTATCCTTGGCGTAATCAAAAGCAGTTTTTCTTTCCTGTGATTTTAAGGATCCATCTGCTCCAGCATCCAGTAAGACAGGGATGATCTCAGGATCCTTAGTCATGGTGGCTGCTTGCATTAAGGCCGTTAAGCCTAGGTTGTCTCTGGCATCAACTTCAGCTCCTGCAGCCAGGAGTGGCCTTACACTCTCTACACCCCAGCCCCAGCCAGCCGCATACATCAGGGGCGTTGCGTCTTCGTTATCTCGGCCATTGACATCAGCACCTGCGTCCAACAAGACTTGGATTACCTCTGGATTTGGATTGCTCATGGCCGCGAGCATCAGGGCAGAGGCACCAAATATCGTCTGATCATGGACATTCGCCCCAGCGTCCAGAAGTAGGGCATGGACCTTCGGCTCTTCATTGCCCATGGCTGCCCACATCAAAGGAGTATAACCGTATTCATCTTGGACATGAATGGATGCCTCTGCTCCTCGATCGAGGAGCAGTCGGATGACTTCTGGACTCGATCCGTAGGCCGCATCATAAAGGGGGGTTGCCCCATACTCGTCTTGAGCCAAGATATCAAATCCCGCGTCGAGCAGTAAAGCAAAGATTTCCTTCGATGAGCTGGTTCGAGCTGCCCAGTGTAGGGCAGTTGCATCGCTATTATCCCGGGCGTTGACCGGTGCGCCAGCTTGTAAGAGTAAGGAAACAACTTCAGGTGTGGTGCCTTCGGAGAGAACAGACATGAGCACGGTGGAACCAAAATGGTCTCGAGTAGAGATATCGGCTCCTGCAGTAACGAGGATCTCAAACACATCGGCACTGGCTTGACCCCAGGCTGCCCAAAACAGGGGTGAGGCACCTGTGTTACTCCGCGTTCTCACCTTTGCCCCAGCATCCACAAGCAGTTGAATAATGGTCGGATTAGGATCCTGGCGCAAAGCCCACATCAAGGCGTTGGCATCATTCTCGTAATCTCTGACTTCCAAATCAGTCCCCGCTTCGATCAAAAGGCGAATGACATTGGGGTTCTTGTTTGCCCAAGCAGCCCAGATCAAAGCGGTGTTATTCCCATCATCTACGAGGTTAACATCGGCTCCAGCTTCCAAAATCAGACGTATGATCTCTTCGTCTGTCGTTGAGACAACGGCCTCCATAAGAGGAGTGTTACCTGTGTAATTCGCCCAATTTGGATCTTCGCCTCGCTCAAGCAGAACTTGCACCAGGTCTGGGCTTGGGTCATTCTTTAGAATTTGCATCAAGACCGAGTTTCCGTCCAGATCCATAAGTTCGACAGGGTCGAGCTCACTGCCGGCCTCTACCAGCATCTGGATCACGTCTAGACTTTGATCAAAATATAGGGCCTGTTTGAGTGGGGTAAAATCGGCATAGTCTCTCTGGGTAAGATCAGCACCTGCCTCGAGCAGGAGCTGTATCACGTCTGGGTCTAAGTCTGCCGCTAGCAGGGCGAAAAAGATCGACGTTTCTTCGTAGGAGTTGGTGGCATTGACCTCAGCACCGGCTTCGAGAAGGAGCCGGATCACCGCCGGATCAGGACGTTCGGCCCTACAGGCGATCATGAGTGCCGTTTCACCTTCATCATTAGCCCAATTGACGTCAGCGCCGCTCTCTAGGATCATACGAATCACCAGAGGCTCTTCATCCGCCAAAAGAGCCTGCATGAGCAAGGAGTTACCCCAAAAATCCGTTTCTTCCTCAATATAGGCGGAAGTAGAAACCGGCTCGTTACCCAAAACGAGGGGTGGAGCTCCGAGCAAACAAATCAGCACAAGACACATAAGCCATCGCACAAAGACATTATGTTGCTTCATGTTCAATCCTCCTCATTATACCCCAATGACCAACTTTGCGAAATTCGCTGAATTGAACCCAATTGTGTGAGGGCCTGTCCCTTACACTATTCTTCTAAAATAAAAAATTGCCTTCTATCCCGAAGAGAAAAATGCGGTGTTGTGACGAACTTCATCATGATTTACTAGGCTTAAGATGTCGTTTCGCCAAAATGGAATGGAACAAGGCGGTAATGTGTAAAGAGGATCGTGGTGATGGCTGTTTAGCATTGATTGGCACTTTTGCTTACTGGCGGGCTTTAGCCTTGAATAAAAACAGTAAGAGAGGTATAAGATAGACTATTAGGAGACCTAGGGTTACCAAGGTCATCAACGGTGAGATTGGTGCCAGTCCGATTAAAAGTAACATGGGTGCGCCCATGAGAATGGCAAAACTACTCCCCGTCAGTAGATTGTTCGCCGCTGGAGTTTCAAACTCTGGGTCAATTTCCCGGAGCAAGAGAACTCCTGAGCTGATTGTACCTGTCAACATACCATACATGGAAACCATTCCTTCATAGAAATAATCGGGATAGATTTCTTTGCAGATCCACTTGAGCCAGTAGAAGGTAACAACCCCTCCTGCGATGGAGAGCAGGATAAATGGAAGCCAGAGACCTGAAAGGTCCGCAATATCAATGGATGCAATGCCGGCCACGATCATGATGTCAAAGGCTAGGCCAGAGATGCGGCTCAGTAGGTAGTTGTTTTGGTATTGCCGAGTCATCAACTTTGTCTTGCGGAGACTCTTAAAGAATCCTCGCAGCATAATGGCCATTAAAGAACCGACAATGAAGTTGAAGCCCCAGAAAAGCGGTTCTAAGGTGCTGGCAAGCCCTGGAGCAAGAGCACCGACTAAACTTGTAAGCCCCTGTAAGACAAGGTAAGTGATAAGATACACAATAAAGACCAGGGCAATTTGCATGGAGAACTTGTCAATGGACTCCGAGATGGGGATTTCGTTCTTGCTTTGGAACTTATCCACAGACATGGACTCAGCCACTTCTTCATAGTGGTGTAGTGTCACCTTGCCCTTA
>JAAYOK010000029.1 GCA_012520355.1 Bacillota bacterium
AAAGCCTCTTTCTTCCAATACGTCAAATGCATTCATCATCGGAATTCCTCCCTTAAAATAAAAAGCTCTCTCCATCCGTAAAGGACGAGAGAACCCGTGTTACCACCTTAGTTCGTGGCTCTAAAGAAAAGAGCACACCTTGACCCTGATAACGGATGGGATCCGAAGCAAACTGCTTAGGCTCCAGAGTGTAATTCGCTCCTAACCATGTTCTGTAGACTTCGCACCAACCAGCCTACTCTCTTGGGTACCCATGGTTCGCTACTCGATTCCTTCATAGCCCTTATGTACAATCCAATTATCCAGAATTTTACCATACGAAACACGGAACTGTCAAGCGGAGGGATGCCGTGGAGAGCATCCCTCCTAAGCTCCAACTCTAGCTTAGCTCAAAGAGGCCCGAACATGTTCACCAATGGTTTCCTCCAAGGCGTCGACCTCCGAAAGGAGCTCTTCCAGACGTCGTTTGGTCTCTGAAACGAACTCTTCATCCTTCAAGCCAGGGAGATTAATCAGCACATTGTACGAGGCGCCCCTGCAGGCGGCAACGCCTAAAAGACCCGCGACTCCAGCATCACTTAAAGCATTCTTATTGCCATGGAATGCCATTTCCCGAGCGAGCCGCAAGACCTCCAGAGAAACCTCCATAATCTCTAAGGGCACTACCGTTGCCAGGCGCGTTGCTGCTTGGATGGCCTGACGGCGCTCCTTCTTTTCTTCGTCCGTTGCCTTGGGCAATCGAAAGGCCACCATTACTTGGTTAAAGGCATCCGTATCCCTGTTGACAAGATCGAGCAGTCGCTCCCGTAGCCTTTGCGCTTGGGAAATGATGTCCTCTTGGCCTTCGCCGCTTAAATGGGCTACCATCTTCACAAGGGATCCTCCTAAGGCGCCTGCCAATCCCGAAGCACTCCCACCACCAGGGGCTGGACTTTCAGATCCTAAAACTCCGGTAAATTCTGTAAGAGTCATTTCTGTTAACAAACGATCACCGCTTTCCATCACTTCTAACGATTTTTCCTTGTTTTACTACAGTTGTCACTAGGTTCACACCGAAGAAATACGGTATTTTTTTATAATGATCTACGGCGAAAATAGCTAGATCCGCCTGTTTTCCCACTTCGATACTACCAATCCGGTCACTACGCCCCAGTGAATGGGCCGCGTTGATGGTTACAGCATGAAAGACTTCCTCCGGGGTCATGGCCATGTATAAACAAGCGATGGACATGACTAGGCTTAAGTTTGCGGTAGGACAGGACCCAGGATTAAAGTCTGTTGCCAAGGCCACAGGCAAACCTGCATCGAGCATCTTGCGTGCTGGTGCATAGGGTTTCCGGAGGGAAAAGGCGGTTGCTGGTAACAAGATGGGAATGACATCACTTTCCCCTAGTGCTTGAATTCCCTGATCAGAGACCATCAGCAGATGATCTGCACTGGACATACCCATTTCCGCGGCCAACTCAGCTCCACCAAGCGTGTTCATCTCATCGGCATGAATGCGCAATTTGAATCCGAGTTCCTTGGCTTTCTGAAAAATTCTCCGGCTTTGTTCCACAGAAAAGACGCCTTTTTCTGTGAAGACATCCACATACTCCGCCAAGTCCTCTTCTTTTACCCGGGGCAAGACAGTATGGATGAGAAAATCCACATACCCTTCTTGATCGTCTTTATACTCATCGGGCCAGGCATGGGCCCCTAAAAACGTAGAGACAAGTTCCACTGGTTGTTCCTGCTGCAGAATGCGAACCGCTTCCAGCTGTTTGAGCTCTGTTTCCAAATCGAGACCGTACCCACTTTTGCATTCCACAGTGGTTACACCCATATTCAGCATCCAGCCCAGTCGTTGGCGCCCTGATTGAACAAGTTCAGCGAGGGATTCCTTCCGGGTGGCCCGAACAGAACTGGCGATTCCTCCCCCCGCCTCCATAATAGCCATATAATCGGCACCTTGGGCCCGGAGATAGAACTCGTCTTCTCTACTTCCTCCGAAGATGAGATGGGTATGGGGATCGACCAGCCCCGGAGTTACCACCTGGCCTGTGGCATCGATGATCTGAGTCTGATCCGTTATGTCCAGTTTGCCTTGTAATGTTTCTTTACTACCCACCGCCACAATCGTTTCACCCTGGCAAGCAACCCAGCCCTGGTCCACAATGTGCAGTTCTTGCATCTGCCGACCACGCACAGGATAGGAGCTATGAGCGGCTGTTACCACCTGTCCGCCTCTAATCAAAAGATCAATCGGAACTCTGTTACCCACAGCGATTCCTCCTAACGCAGGTGATTCTCTAAGACCTGGTTCGAATCAAAGTCTTCCAGCTGGAGATACCAATTGGCCACATCCAAGAGCGCCTGCTGGGGTACGAGGCCAATTACTTCTGTGCCCACAACGGGTACACCGTAGCGCGCTGCCTCACGCCGAATGGTCTCTAGAACGCGATAAATGGGAGTTGTCATGTAATTCTCTAGGTTCATGGAAACCTGGACTTGGCCCCTTTCCTCGAGAAGAACGCCCATACCCTTCACATTTTTGAATCCTCCATTACGCTCTCTAACGCAACGGGCAATCGTATCTGCGATTTCCTTCTTGTCTGTACCCAAATTTACATTAAAGGCCACCAGGGGCATCCGAGCCCCAACCACCGTGGCTCCGGCCGTTTCATGCATCTTGGCAGGGCCAAAGTCTGGAATCCTTGCTTCCTCCTGAATGGACTCTTTGAGTCCCTCGTAATTACCCTTCCGAATATTACTCAGATTCTTCCTGGCAGGTTGCCTCGCAGCCTCACCATAAAGATAGGTGGGAACGTTAAGTTCACTTGTGATGCGCTCAGCAAGGATCGTGGCTCCTTCGACACATTCCTTCATTGTAATCCCCTCAATGGGGATCAAGGGAATCACATCAACAGCACCAATTCTAGGATGAGCCCCCTGGTGTTCTTCCATATTGATCAAACGGACGGCTTCTTGGGTCAGGCGGAAACTGGCTTCCTGCACACTTTCCAAGTCACCCACATAGGTGATGACTGACCGATTATGATCATGATCAGAGGAGTAATCGAGGAGCTTCACGCCCTCCGTTTGGCGAACTTGTTCCACAATCGCCTCCACCACATCGAGACGACGTCCTTCGCTTATATTAGGAACACATTGGACAATTTGTCTTTCTGTCATGAAATCTCCCTCTCTACTTTTCCCGCATGGGTACCCGAATGCCTTTGGCCTCTGCAGTCTGGATGGCTAAATCGTAGCCTGCATCCACATGGCGAATCACACCCATGCCAGGAT
>JAAYOK010000236.1 GCA_012520355.1 Bacillota bacterium
AGCTCACCAGCGATTAGGTGACTAATCGGCTAGGTAAACCCCATTCGGAGCAAGGTCAAATAGGGAAGAAGAGGTAGCCCGCCTCGCTATACTTCCGGGTTGACCGCATGAGGCCTTAGGTAACTAAGGTCCTAGATAGATGATCATCCACGACAGAACTCGGCTTACCGGTTCACTCAGAACGAATTTTCGCCTGGATACTTGTGAGTATCCGGGTTTTTTTTATGCATTTATTTCGAAATTCTAGCAGGAATCACTGAATTGTGGCCGAATATGTCAGTAAAGTGGTGGCAAGTGGGGGAAAGTGGGGGATACTTAGGAAAGCTGAGGTGGTAGGAATGTTTATGGGCGAGTACCAGCATGGTCTAGATGCCAAGGGTCGCTTGATTATTCCTGCCAAATTCAGACAAGAACTTGGTGGCGGAGCGGTGATCACAAGAGGGCTCGACAATTGTCTCTTCTTGTTTCCCCAGGCAGAGTGGGGCATTCTCGAGGAGAAGCTTAGAACGCTACCGCTAACGAAACGTGATGCCCGCCAGTTTGTGCGCTTTCTCTTCTCTGGAGCCACTGAATGTGAAATGGATAAGCAAGGCCGGATCATCCTTCCACCCAATCTGCGGGAATTTGCCGCTATCGATAAAGATGTGGTGGTAATCGGTGTTTCTAGCCGTATTGAAATATGGAGTAAGGAGCGTTGGGCAAGCTACGTTGATGTGGCTGAAGAGTCTTTTGAAGAAATTGCGGAGAATATCGTAGATTTGGGAATTTGAGTTAGGGGTGATGACAATGTATTTTTCCCACGTACCAGTCCTCCTCGGGGAGACAATTGAGGCCCTAGACCTCAAACCTAGGGAAACCTACGTTGACTGCACCCTAGGAGCCGCAGGTCATAGCTCAGCGATGTTGGCTAAAGAACCAACAATCCGACTGATCGGCATTGATCAAGACCAAGAAGCACTTAATAGGGCTGACTATCGGTTAACGGCTTACGCATCCCAAGTGACCTTGGTTAAGGACAACTTCCGAAATCTCGGCTCGATTCTCCAGCGTCTAGACATTCCGAAGGTAGCGGGAGTTCTCATGGATATTGGAGTCTCATCGCCTCAGCTCGACGATGCTGAACGAGGTTTTAGCTATCATCAAGAAGCCAGGCTGGATATGCGCATGGATCAAGCCGCATCCCTTGATGCTTGGACCATCGTGAATACATATGATCAAACGGAACTGACTAAGATCATCTCCGAATATGGTGAAGAACGTTGGGCCCTGCGCATTGCCGAATTCATTGTGGCAGAGCGGGCCAAGGGTTCTCTAGATACCACCGCTGATCTAGTTGAAGTCATCAAGAAAGCGATTCCCGCGGGGGCCAGAGCAGGTGGACCTCATCCGGCTCGGCGAACATTTCAAGCTCTGCGTATCGCAGTCAATGATGAATTAGGTGCTCTAAAACTAGCTTTAGAGCAGGCTGTTGAGGTACTCAAACCCCAGGGTCGCTTGGCGGTCATCACCTTCCACTCATTGGAAGACCGCATCGTGAAGGAATATTTTCAGAGCCTTCTAGGACACTGTACCTGTCCACCAAACCTACCGGTTTGTGTCTGTCACAATGAACCTGTGGTGCGTCTTGTGAATCGCAAGCCCATTGAGGCCTCGACCCAAGAACTAGAGTCAAATCCCAGATCCCGTAGTGCCAAGCTGAGGGTTGTGGAGAAGTTATAAGGGAGGAAACCCCATGACTGCCGCTCGAAAACTGGAACAGTACACTTACTATCCTGAAGAGACGCTGGTTCCAAGGCAACGCCGACCCGTAAGGCGAAACCGGTTACCAGTCACAGTGAAGATCTGTCTGGTGGCTGCGTGCTGTGTGCTGCTGGGTATCTTATATTTGCAGCAACAAGTGACATCCTATTATCTTAGTATGGAATTAGTCCAGTTACAGGAGGAGGTAAATACCATGCAACAGCGAAATGATCACATTATGCTGAGCCTGGAATCTCAGCGATCATTAAAGCAAGTTGAGCATATTGCCCGAACTGAACTGGGCATGGTAGACCCGGATTATACTTCAACCCTGGTTCTCAATGTTCCACCAAGCAGTAAAACGGAGATGGAGTCTCGTTGGGTCGAGTCGCCATCGACTGAGGGGCCTCAGATTGTGGCTACATTGTTATCCTGGGTGAACAAGGTACTACCGATAGGAGGAGTAGAAGCTGGCACGTTACAGCGCTAAGCGGTCCCGCATTCGACGTAGTATATTCGTTTTTTTCTGTTGGGTTCTGGCCTTTGTCGCACTCATTATACGCTTAGGATATTTGCAGATCTACCAAAGCGATGAGTTGTCTGAGCGTGCCCTTGCTCAGCGCATGAGACCCCAAACCATTGACGCCCAACGTGGCAATATTTTGGATCGCAATTATAATACATTAGCAATAAGTGTAGGAGCCGATGCAGTGTACGCCCTCCCAGGAAGTATCCGGGATGCGGAGGGGACAGCACGACAATTAGCTCCTTTTTTGCCTCTGAGTGAGGCTGATTTGACGCGCATTTTCAGTAGTGAGTCCAAAACGAGTGTCTGGCTCGCCCGAGGATTGAACGTGGAGACTGCAGCAGCCATTCGCAGCCTTGGGTTACCTGGTATTCGGGTTGTAAAACGGCCCCAGCGCTTTTACCCTCAAGGCTCCTTGGCCGCGCATGTTGTGGGGATTGCTGGTTCGGATAATCAGGGCTTGGAAGGTATAGAATACTACTACGATGAAATATTGCGGGGTGTTCCTGGTCGTTTGGCCATTGAGCAAGACGCGACACAGCGGAGTATTCCTGGCGGTGATAGCGAGTTTATCCCTCCAGAAGCTGGTCGCGATGTGGTGCTGACCATTGACAGTGTGATTCAGTACATTGCAGAAACACACATCCAAGAAGCCGTTGTCTCCAGCCAGAGCGAATGGGGGTTGGTCTTAGTGATGGATCCCTTTTCTGGCGAGATTCTGGCCAATGCCATTTATCCCACGTTTGACCCCAACTATTATCAGGACGTATCTGCAGGACGGCGTCGTAATGTGGCAATAACGGATCAATACGAGCCTGGTTCCACCTTTAAGTTCGTGACTGCTGCAGCCAGTCTCGATCTTGGCCTCACCTACAATGAGAGGACCTTTGATAGCGGTTCCTATTGGGAAATTGGGGGGGGACGGGTGCGCAACTCCGATGGCCGAGTTTTTGGCAATATATCCTTCCTGGAGGCCATGGAACGTTCCGACAATATCACCTTTGCCAAATTATCAGTGGAAATGGAACCAGAGCGCTTTCATCCCTATATTAAGGCTTTTGGTTTTGGGAGCCGCCTAGGCGTCGATTTCCCCGGTGAAATCACCGGTATGGTGGCCACGCCCCGGACAACTGGACAGTTGCTCCAGTGGGCAAATACGGGATTTGGTCAGGGGATAGCGGTGACACCCCTCCAACTGTTGAGTTCTCTAAGTTCCATCGCAAACGGCGGAACATTGATGAAACCCCGTTATGTACGGGAGATCAGAGATGCTCAAGGAAGGCAGGTTCAAAAGTTTGAACCAGAGATTTTGGGTTATCCTGTCCAAGGTGCCACTGCCACCGCTGTGAGTCAATTATTGCGCTCTGTGGTGGTCAATGGCAACGGGAACAGAGCTGAAGTAACCGGCTACTATGTGGCCGGTAAGACGGGTACCGCTGAGGTCCCCGAAGGGGGCATCTATGGTGCAGGGCGTATTGCATCCTTCGCTGGATTTGCACCTGTGGATGAGCCAGCCTTGGCCATTCTAGTCATACTGTATAACCCGAAAGTGGATTCTGCTTACGGCGGGGTCCTAGCAGCCCCCGTCTTTAAAGAGATCATGGAGGAAAGTCTGGAATACTTAGGGGTGAAGAGGCGCCTGGAAGGCCAGCAGCGTTCTCGTTTTGTCTTGGTACCCAATTTGACCAATTTTACCTTGGAAGAAGCCAAGGCGCGCTTGTTGCAAGCGAGTTTACCTTGGACTGTAGAAGGAGAGGGACCCTTAGTGACGGCGCAAACACCAAGACCTGGTGCGCAAGTTCCGGCGCAGACCACGGTCCATCTCTTTTTTTATGGTGGCAATGATAGTGAAGATGTAACAGTTCCCAATGTCATTGGCATGAGCATGCGGGATGCATCCGGGAGCTTATCTGATTTGGACCTTCTGATTCAAGTGAGAGGTAGCGGCGTTGCGGTGAAACAGTCTCCAGAAGCAGGCGCCGCTGTTAGCAGGGGATCCACAGTGGAAGTCATCTTTGAACTGTAGAGCCGATGGGGAGGTGCTCTAGTTGTATCTAGAAAAGGTTTTGGCAGGACTCGAATACAGGATCATTGGGTCAGGTGATCTTGAGATCCAGGGGATTAGCTATGATTCCAGAACGATCAAACCAGGCGACTTATTCGTAGCCATCTCTGGTTTGAAGGTAGATGGCCACAACTTCATAGAGGACGTAGCGAGAAGGGGAGCGGCCGCGGTGTTGGTAGAGCAACCCACGCCGGATTTGTCACTACCACAAATTGTAGTTGAGAATACCCGATTGGCCCTGGGCCTGGTGAGCGCGAACTTTTACCACCATCCCGCGAAGAAACTGCGTGTTCTGGGTATCACTGGGACCAATGGGAAAACGACCAGCACCTACCTGGTCAAGTCTATTTTGGAACAGGCTGGACATCAGGTAGGGTTAATCGGTACCATTGAGACCGTGATTGGTGATGTTGTCTTGGAATCGGGGCGGACTACGCCCGAGTCCTTGGACTTGCAGCGGCTCTTTGCCGAGATGGTGGATCAAGGGATGGACTATGCTGTGATGGAAGTCTCTTCCCACGCACTGGATTTGCATCGCACCGCTGGCATACCCTTTGCAGGGGCTCTGTTTACCAACCTTTCCCAAGATCATCTGGATTTTCATGGGACGATGGATGCCTATTTTTCAGCAAAAACGAAGCTGTTTGAGAATCTTGCCGGACCGGCCATCATTAATGTAGATGACAATTGGGGCGCAAGACTGGTGACTTGCCCCTCTTTGTCTTCCTATACCTACGGTGTGGAAAAAGAAGCCCAGGTGCGGGCGGAGAAGATTCAGTTGGAAAATGGGAGCGTTTCTTATATACTGAGGAGTGAAGTAGGGCAAATCCCGATTCGTCTTCAGCTCACAGGATACTTTAACGTGTATAATTCTCTGGGAGCTGCAGCCCTTTGCTTGAGCCAAGGTGTATCTCTTGCGCAGATCCAAACTGGCCTTCGTCTGGCAAAGGGAGTTCCAGGGCGATTCGAACAGGTCGAAAACGAACGAGGCCTCAATGTGGTCGTCGACTACGCGCATACGCCCCATGGACTGGAAAACGTGCTAAACTCAGCGCGACAGTTAACGCCGAAGGGCCGGTTAATCGTTGTGTTTGGCGCGGGAGGAGATAGAGACTCAAGCAAGAGGTCTCTCATGGGGGCAGTAGCCGCAGAGTTGGCGGATGTTGCCATTCTCACATCGGATAATCCCCGTTCGGAGGATCCGGCTGTGATTTGCTCTAGTATTGAGAAGGGTCTTCTGGCGACTCATCCCAAGATGGACTATGTAATCATTGTTGATCGACGGGCAGCGATTGATACTGCAATCAAAATGGCTACTCCTGATGACCTAGTGCTTGTGGCAGGAAAGGGCCATGAGACCTATCAAGAATTTGCCCATGGTCGAATACACTTTGATGATAGGGAAGAAGTCAGGAGGGCCATTAAGGAGCTGAAGGACTAGTGCGTCCACTTACATTACAACAAATTGCCGCGTATACCGGCGGAAAAGCAATTGGCGAGGGTATTGCCACGAATGTTCAAATTGATAGTCGAGAGGCTGTAGCAGGGAGCCTTTTTGTTGCCTTGCCTGGTACCAAGGTGGACGGGCATCAATTTGTGGGGGAAGTTCTGGCTAAAGGCGGTTTTGCCTTAGTCAAAGAGGAGCACCCGGAAGAACCTGGCGTTGTTCAAGTTGAAGATCCCCTTTTCGCCTTGCAGGAGCTGGCTAGGAAGTACTTAGCTGATCATCCCGTGCCGGTTGTGGCCATCACGGGTAGCAACGGAAAGACTTCAACAAAGGATATGATCACCCAGGTCTTGCAGACCAAATATTCTGTTCATGCTACAGCCGGGAACTTTAACAACGAGATCGGTGTTCCCCTTACTGTCTTAGGTCTTGAAGACCATCATGAACTATTGGTGGTAGAAATGGGGATGCGTGGACTTGGGGAGATTCGGCGACTCACGGAGATTTGTCCGCCAGATTACGGTGTCATCACCAACATTGGCCCCGTTCACTTAGAGCTCTTAGGTGGCATGGGAAACATTGCCCAAGCCAAGGGAGAACTCTTAGAAGCCATGGACTCAAGCGGGGTCGCCATCTTAAATGGTGATGATCCTTCTGTTCGTGGCCAAGCACGTAGTTTTAAAGGTCGGATTGTTTACTATGGTCTTGATGTGGCCAATGACGTGGTGGGTCGCAGGATCAATTTGGATGTCGAGGGGCGCCCCACATTTATGATCCGTCATGGACAAGAGGATGTTCAAGTACGTCTCGGTGTCCCTGGAGTACATAATGTTTGGAACGCCAGCGCGGCCCTGGCTGTGGGATTGCAGTTGGGTATTGACATGGCAGATGGTGCAGATGCTTTGACGAAGCTAGCTGCCAGTGCCATGCGCCTGGAGGTTCAACGGAGCCCCTATGGTGTGATTGTGGTTAACGATAGCTATAACGCTAGCCCCGCTTCCATGGAAGGTGCCCTTGATACCCTCGGCCACATGTACTGTTCGGGAAAACGAGTTGCCATTCTAGGTGATATGCTCGAACTAGGTGATGTTGCCAAAGAAGCGCACATTGAGGTAGGGCGTCACGCGGGGCTCTGTGCTAAAGAAGTGGTTTTTATTGGTCAATATGCTTCCCTTATGCAAGAAGGTGCAGGTCGTGGCCAGGTCTATGCCACGGTGGATGATTTTCTCGCCTCTAACACCCTAGAGCTTGAAAGTGGTGACCTGGTTCTCGTAAAAGCCTCCCGTGGCCTGCAGTTTGAGCGGATCGCGCAAAGACTTCTGAAGGGTGGAGATGAATCATGATGCCGGAATCCTTTCTGCCACTTTTCAGCGGCTTTTGTGCGTTTGCCCTGTCTTTGCTGGCAGGACCAAGGACCATTACCTATCTGCAACGTCTCAGGCTAGGGCAACAGATTCGGAGTGATGGGCCAAAATCACACCTAGGCAAGGCTGGGACGCCCACCATGGGTGGCATCCTGATGGTGGTGGCGATAGTCTTGGCCGTGCTGATCTTTCCTCCCTTAACGAATCACACAATTATCATGCTCTTTGCCACCTTGGGATTTGGGGTGGTTGGATTTCTGGATGATTTCATTAAGGTTGTGGCTAAACGCTCTCTAGGCCTGCGGGCCAGGGAAAAGTTGGTGGGACAGTTTGGAGTCGCCGTTCTGGTAGCCCTCTATGCTTCAGCCCGTGTTGGTACAGAGCTAATCGTGCCCTTCTCAGGCCAGACCCTCCTCTTACCGACTCTTGTTTTTATTCCCTTTACGACGTTGGTCTTGGTTGGCGCAGCGAATGCCGTCAATCTCACCGATGGCGTCGATGGCTTAGCCGCTGGGACCACGGCCATCAGCGCTGCGGCCCTTGGTCTGATCTGTTATTTCCTTGGCCATTCTGACTTGAGTCTCTTCTTCGGAGCGATGGCAGGTGCTTGCCTGGGCTTTGTCTGGTTTAACGCTCCTCCAGCCCAAGTGTTTATGGGTGACACGGGTTCCTTAGCCCTAGGAGCGGCTTTGGCTACAGGGGCGGTTTTAAGTAAGACATCGCTCTTACTACCCATCGTGGGTGGTCTCTTCGTGATTGAAACACTGTCCGTTATTCTGCAAGTACTGTATTTTCGCCTGACCAAAGGTAAGCGGCTCTTTAAGATGGCACCTTTGCATCACCATTTTGAGCTTTTGGGCGTGCCTGAAAGCAAGATTATGACTCGCTTCTGGTTGGTAGCCCTCGTGTTTGCTGTTCTAGGGTTGTACGCCATACTCTAAGTGCATATAGATTAGAGAGGGGGGCGAGGAGTATGTTCACCAAGGGCGGCAAGGTGGATCTTTGGACATTTATTGCAGTCATCATGCTTTTGAGTCTTGGTTTGGTTATGGTCTTTAGCGCTTCATCCGTCATGGGTCTAGCTGATGCTGGAAACCCCTATCATTACGTCCAGAGGCAGAGCATTCTGGCGGTGGTAGGTCTGATCCTCATGTTTGTCCTCATGAAGGTAGACTATCACATCTTTAAGCCCCTAGCCTTACCGGGTCTTGTCATTTCCTTCGTCTTGCTTGTTGCGGTACTCTTTGTAGGTACCGGTCCCCTGGGCACAACACGCTGGATTCGCATCGCCGGGTTCAATCTCCAACCATCGGAAGTTGCTAAGCTCGTGATGGTCAATTATGTTGCAGTCTATCTGGCCACCAAGCGGGAGAAGGCTCGCAAGTTCTTCTCGGGTTTGCTACCTGTCTTGTTGATTACCGCGGCCCAGTTCGTTTTGATCATGCTTGAGCCAGATTTTGGTACCGGTGTGGCCCTAATCTTCA
Organism: Bacillota bacterium; assembly: GCA_012520355.1. Lineage (GTDB taxonomy): Bacteria > Bacillota > Limnochordia > Darwinibacteriales > Darwinibacteriaceae > UBA5420. The sequence continues at coordinate 8,627 of JAAYOK010000236.1, forward strand.
CGGTTGTTGTGGTCTTGTTTGCAGGCGGTGTCCATCTTGGGCAGCTGAGCTTCGTGGGACTCGCGGCGGTACCCGTTCTCGCCTATTTACTGACGAGGAAAGAGTATAGAGTACGGAGGTTGTTTGCTTTCCTCGATCCCTGGAGCGACCCAACCGATACAGGCTGGAATGTCATCCAGTCTCTTCTAGCCATCGGATCAGGTGGACTCTTTGGCCTGGGGCTTGGTAATAGCAAGCAGAAGTTTTCCTATTTACCTGAACATCATACGGACTTTATTTTTGCCATTCTTTGTGAGGAACTTGGCTTTTTGGGCGGAATAACGGTCCTACTTTTATATTTGGTCATCGCCTGGCGCGGTCTGCGGATTGCTATGCGTGCTCCAGACCTCTATGGGAGTCTGTTGGCCATTGGCATTACCTCTATGATCGCTTTTCAGGCCTTACTCAATATTGGTGTTGTGACTGGGTCTCTACCTGTCACAGGTATTCCGCTACCTTTCATCAGCCATGGAGGTTCCTCACTACTCATCAGCCTGGCTGGTGTGGGTATTTTGCTCAATATTTCCAGGCAGTGCCGAGACTAACTCCCGTTTTTCACCCATTACCCCTTACCGCATAAGATGAACGGTAAACTCAGGGGTAGAGGTGATACAATGGGCAAGTTTTTGGTAGAAGGTCGGCATCCTCTGTCAGGTCGGATCAGCATCAATGGGGCAAAGAACTCTGCTCTTAAGCTTATGGTTGCAGCATTGTTAGGCCACGGAACGTTTCGGCTTGAGAATGTACCGAGGATTACCGATGTGGAAACAATGGCGGGTGTGCTTCGGGCTCTAGGAGTCGAGGTCCACTTCACCTCTGACCTTCTAAAATTGGACGTATCATCGGTTCGGGGACAGACCCCTGAAGCGTTGGTGAAAGCTATGCGGGCATCCGTGCAGGTAATGGGCCCGCTTTTGGCGAGGTTAGGTCGGGTAGAGGTGGCAAGACCAGGGGGGTGCAACATTGGTAGTCGACCCTTGGATATTCATTTGGCAGGTTTCGAGCAAATGGGGGCGAAGATTGAGGTCAAGGACGATCGGTTTGTGGCCCGCGCCCCTCGTTTACATGGGGCGGATATCACATTTCGCTACCCTAGCGTAGGCGCGACAGAGAATATCATGATGGCGGCCACTATGGCCAAGGGTCGGACGATTATTCGCAATGCGGCTCGTGAACCGGAAATCATAGATATCCAGGACTTCCTTAATGGCATGGGAGCCCAGGTCCAAGGTGCAGGCACTCCCGTTATCACCATCGATGGTGTCCGCGAGCTGGGAGCTACCGATTTTTCGGTGGTGCCAGATCGAATTGAAGCGGGGACCTACCTTCTGGCCTTTCTCATTACAGGAGGCAGCGGTACGGTTGAACATGTAGTTCCTGACCATCTAGCTCCCTTGCTTGATCTACTCGAAGCAATGGGGGCAGGAGTTGAGATTAGAGAAGGAGAAGTAAGTGTCGTCTCGCCGCCAGCTCTTAAGTCGTTTCAGGTGTCTACGGGGCCCTATCCCGGTTTTCCCACAGATATGCAGCCCCAAGTGGTTGCTCTAGCTACCCAAGCGGAGGGGCGCAGCGAACTCAAGGAAGTTGTCTTTGATCGTCGGTTTGGCTATACTCTGGAGCTGAACAAACTAGGAGCGAACATTGCGCCCAATAATCGAGCGGTGTTCATTCAGGGTAAGACTGATCTCTCTGGTGCAAGCCTCACAGCTGGTGATTTACGGGGAGGGGCAGCGCTGGTCTTGGGAGCGTTGGCGGCAGAAGGACAGTCTATCATTGGTGATATAGAACATATTGACCGTGGCTATGAAGCCATGGAAGAACGACTGCAAGGTGTAGGTGCTAAGATTCAGCGCTTGGCGGATTGAAGGAGGGTATTGGTATTGTGACTGGTGAATTAGCTAGCCCGAAAAATGCCCTATATGTATTGGTGTTGGCCCTTGTCATCGCCCTCTATCTTTTCGCAAATTCTTCGTTTTTTGAAACGGACAAAATTGAGTGGACAGGCTTGGCCTATCTCAAACCGGAGCACATGGATCTTTACGTGAATCTTCCCGTGACCAATGTCTGGCGTATAGATACTCGGGAGCTTGTAGCTTACCTCATGGAGCATCCCTGGGTGGAGACGGCCAAGGCTACCTGGCGCTGGCCGAACCATGTATTGGTCACAGTGACAGAAAGGACTCCTTTGGCCCAAACGTCAAGTGCAGGGGGCTGGGTTCTTTTGGATCAAGACGGGGGTATTCTGCCGCCACTAGAGGTAGGCGTCGTCTACGCTCTGCCGATTGTGACCAATCTTGATTTAGCCTCTCACGAGCAGTTAGTGGCCACTGCGCGCCTCATTGGGATGATTCCTGCCTCGCTCCGTGAATCGATTTCCGAATGGAATGTCGCCAGTCGTTCGTTTGTGACGCGAGATGGGGTAGAAATACTGATGGGACAACCTGTGGATCTGGAAGAAAAGTTCATTTTGCTCCAGCAGATCCTGGAGGATTTGAATCGACGCCGTGAGCATGCTCGGCGGATTGATCTAAGGGTGCCAAAGAGTCCCGTCATCAGTTATCTGTAGAATTCTCCTGTTTAGGGGAAGCTGAAATAGTTTTTTCCGTACATTAAAGGGAAAAGCGGTCTGAATGTGGAAATTAGTCTGGAAATCAGGGCTTGTTGAAGAGGGGGATCCCATGTTCGAATTTGATCTGGAAAATGTTCAGTTTGCGGACATTAAAGTCATAGGTTGTGGTGGAGGTGGTAGTAATGCAGTGAATCGCATGATTGCCGCTGACCTGAAAGGTATTCAGTTTATTGCACTGAATACAGATGCGCAGGCCCTACAACTATCAGAGGCGCACCAACGAATTCAATTAGGTGCCAAGCTTACGAAAGGTCTAGGGGCCGGATCAGACCCTAGCGTTGGACAAAGGTCCGCAGAAGAGTCGCGAGAGGAGATTGCTCAGGCTCTGCAGGGTGCTGATATGGTCTTTATTACTGCCGGAATGGGTGGCGGAACCGGAACCGGAGCCGCACCTGTAGTGGCAGAGGTCGCGAAAGAGTTGCATGCCCTTACAGTGGGTGTCGTGACGAAGCCCTTTTCCTTTGAGGGTAAGCGCCGTAGAGAACAGGCTGAAAAGGGCATTGAGTTACTAAAAAGCAAGGTCGATACGCTCATTACCATTCCTAATGATCGTTTGTTGCAGGTTGTGGAAAAACGTACATCCATGCTCGAGGCCTTTAAGATCGCGGATGATGTTTTACTTCAAGGGGTGCAGGGCATCTCTGATCTAATTACCGTTCCCGGCTTAATTAACCTCGACTTTGCTGACGTGAGAGCGATTATGACCAATGCTGGTTCGGCCTTGATGGGTATCGGTCACGCATCCGGTGAGGACCGGGCCATCAAAGCTGCAGAACAGGCCATTTCAAGTCCTCTTCTAGAAGCATCGATTGAGGGAGCGAAAGGAATCTTATTAAGTCTGACCGGCAGTTCAAATTTAGGACTCTTTGAAGTTAATGAGGCAGCCGAGATTGTTTCCCAGGCGGCTGATGCCGATGCCAACGTTATTTTCGGTGCTGTCATCGACGAGAGCCTAGGTGATACACTCAGGGTCACCGTCATTGCCACTGGTTTTGATCTTCCTAAGACCAAGGACAGCATCAAAATCACAAAAGAGCTTGACGTTCGTCCCTTTACGGATAGTTCGTTAGAAATTCCAGCCTTTCTCCGGAGAAAATAGGTTGGACCATGCATGGTACATACGAAAAGGCCCTAAGCATTGACTTAGAGGCCTTTTGTGTTTGTGTTTGGCAAATTATTCCATTTTCCCCATTTCACGTCTGAGCTTTTTCAAAATCTTCTTCTCCAGGCGCGAAATATAAGATTGAGAGATGCCCAGTAGCTCTGCCACCTCCCGCTGGGTTCGCTCTTTTTCCCCCTGCAGTCCAAATCGTAACTCCATAATCTTCTTCTCACGCCCTGTTAGCTGCTGCAAAGCGCTAGTTAACAGGGCTTTGTCAACTTCCTTTTCCAGGTGGAGGATGACATCACTTTCATTTCCAACTACATCAGCCAGTACCAACTCGTTACCATCCCAGTCAACGTTGAGGGGTTCATCGAAAGAAACCTCAGCCTTAAGTTTGCTTGTTCGGCGCAGATACATCAAGATTTCGTTTTCGATACAACGGGAGGCGTAGGTCGCAAGCTTTATATTTTTCGAGGGATCAAAGGTATTGACCGCTTTGATCAAGCCGATGGTGCCTATGGACACTAAATCTTCAATGGAAATCCCTGTGTTTTCAAACTTACGGGCAATATAGACTACGAGACGTAGATTCCGTTCGATTAATGGGGTCCTGACCAGAAGATCTCCTGCCTGGAGGCGGATGAGGAGCTCTCGTTCTTCCTCGGTGGAAAGGGGAGGAGGTAAGACCTCGTTACTGCCGACATAGTAAACCTTGGGGCTGAGCTTCAGCTTCGAAAAAAGTGCGATCAGTCGTAAGCGGATGATCAGCCTAAATGTCTGTAGTCGTCGTTTTGACATGTGCTTCCCCTCCTTTCAAACTCGCGGCGGATCCTTCCAATAGAACGGGAGGAAGCAAGGCCATGTAATCACCCTCAGAGGACAAGGGATAGGGATGAATGGCGATTGTGGGCTGGAGGTGTTCTGGTAGAAAACAACCATCGACTCTGACTGCATCTGGCCTGAAACCGACCAGAAGGCCGTTGTTTTTCCCAATGGAGCTGTAGGGAATGAGACGTAAACGAGTCTGCCATTCGCTGATCTGTCCCAGTCGATCAAGGGAGTCGAGGTTTCCCGCCCCAAGATCGGCAATAATCTCACTCAGTTGGGAGGGCAAGAGTTTGCTCAAGGCCTTGTTATCTACAATAATCACCGGTTGCCGGTTCAGCGGATCCTTGAGATGGTTCCCTGTGTCCACCAAGGCGGTCGTTTGGATGGTGATGTCATCTGTAAAGATCTCTATAGGCACTCTGTAAACCCTGTTGGCCAAAGTCTCGTGAACGACACCCCAGCCAACTTCAGCCATGAGCAAGATGGCTAAGATAGAAACCAAGGTGCCTACGGCGAATTGGGGAGAGCCTGTGTTTTCCAAGAGGTAGGCTGCGGCCATGCCCATACCTGCAGCAATAAAGCCAATACCGTAGAAATGAGCCGCGACCTTCAACAAGTTCTTCCACCTGATAGGATAAAACGTCACGAAAACCATGGCCAAAGAGATTAAGACCACGATGGGAAGGAAGCGTAAAATCCCGTAGTAAGGTAACAAGCCTAGGCTTGCCAAGAGGTAGAGGAAATAATGGAATGTCCCCACCAGCGAGCCTAGTAGCAAACGTAAAGGTCGTGTCTTGGTATGGGTGATGGTGGCTGTAGCCCAAAGCAAGAGGTATTCAAAGACAAAGTTACAGCCCAGGCGCACAAGCCATACATCAACGTACAGGGTGTACTCGGGCATACGCCGTTCACTCCTCTATTAGGATATTTATGGAAGGATATTAGTCCTGGTGGTGGCAAATTCCTTCTTTATTTGAGAAGGTCCCGTACACTCTTCCAATAACAGGTTGGCTGACAAAATGGAATAGATCCCTTCTTAGGTGGCTATACTGAACTTTGTAATCGGCATTTTGGGGAGGAGATCAGCATGAACAAAGTGGAAATTTGCGGCGTAAACACCGCAAAGTTACCAGTTCTACCCAATCGTAAGATGCGTGAGCTATTATTAAAAATCCAAAATGGGGACGAAGCGGCCCGGGATGAAATGGTTCAAGGTAATCTCCGACTCGTACTGAGCGTGATCCAAAGGTTTAACAATCGGGGCGAGTATGTAGACGACTTGTTTCAGGTGGGGTGCATTGGCCTGATGAAAGCCATTGACAATTTCGATCTGAGTCAGAATGTGAAGTTTTCCACCTATGCTGTACCCATGATCATTGGTGAGATCAGGCGTTACCTCAGAGATAACAATCCGATTCGGGTGAGTCGTTCCTTAAGGGACATTGCTTACAAGGCCTTACAAACCCGAGATAGTCTAGCCAATCGTTACTCGAAAGAACCATCCTTAGCACAGATCGCTGAAGAGCTGCAGATTCCCCGAGAAGACATTGTCTTTGCCCTAGATGCTATCCAGGATCCCATCTCGCTTTTTGAACCGATTTATAACGACGGGGGCGATCCCATCTTTGTCTTGGACCAGATCAGTGATGAAAAGAACACGGAGCGTCACCTCATCGAGGGAGTTAGTATCAAGGAGGGGATGACCCATCTAGGCGACAGGGAGCGTTTGATTCTAACGATGCGTTTTTATGAAGGACGAACGCAAATGGAGGTAGCAGAAGAGATCGGTATCTCTCAAGCGCAGGTGTCTAGGCTAGAAAAGGCGGCTCTAAAACATTTGCGCAAGTACATGGCTACATCATAGAAGGAGGAGACTCGATGTTTCGAGACGCAATGAAGGTACGCCTTGTTGTGAGTTTAGTGCTACTGGGCACTGGCCTTTTTTCTGGTCTCATTCTCTTTGCGCTAAGTGGCACTCTCCGCTCTGATAAGGCATATGCTGAAAATCTCATTCGTTTGCATGTGGTGGCGAACAGCAACTCACCTCAGGATCAAGATCTGAAGCTTCTGGTCCGAGATGAAGTGCTCAGGGAGGCTCAGCAGATTCTAGACGATGTAGAAGACAAGCAGGGAGCCTATTCCGCCCTTAGAACCAATGCGGATCGGCTTGAGGCTCGGGCCCAGGAGGTTGTGGTGGCACAAGGCTTTTCCTATCCCGTCGTAGTTAAGCTTGGCCAATTTCCCTTTCCTTACAGAGAATATGGTTTCATGTCCTTACCAGAAGGGATGTACGATGCAGTTCGCATTGAGATTGGTACAGCACAAGGCGACAATTGGTGGTGTGTCTTGTTTCCTCCCTTATGCCTAGCAGAACTGGACGCTTTGGACCAGAACCTGGTCAGCAAGGAGGAGGACGCGTCCTCTGGGCGGCGCTTTGTCTTCCGTTCTAAACTATGGGAAAGTATGTCCGAAACTAAGTACGCAAGGGCCTTGCAGCAGTGGTGGCAGGCATCTGCCTCTGGTTTCCCCGCCTTTTCCGACTAAGTCACGGCCCTGGGCCGTTTCTTTTTTGCACCTGGTGCATATAGTAAAGGGGAATGGAGGATGGCCATGACGATGATCAAAACCTCTGAACTTCGGAAGCTCGATGTCATCAATATGGAGGAGGGGCGATACCTTGGCAGTGTGTGCGACTTGGACCTAGACCCAGATACGGGCCGGATCGTATCTCTAGTCGTAGACGAGCTTGGCACCCTGCGCTTTTGGCAACGAAGACGTCTGGATTTGGACATTCCCTGGCGAGATGTGGTTTTGGTTGGGGCAGACGTGGTACTGGTGAAAAACAGAACATGGAAACGCTGACCATTTTATTGTATAATGGTTATGAGTGCCATTGATTAGGACATCACTGGTTTTTGTACCGTGATGGGAGAGGTTGAGTGCTATGCGTTGCCCTTTTTGCCTACACTTAGACAGTAAAGTTCTAGATTCGAGGCAAACGGAAGAAGGAGCTTCTATCCGTCGCAGACGGGAGTGTACTGTTTGCCATAAACGTTTTACTACTTACGAACGGCTCGATGAGATGCCGTTTTTGGTAATTAAGAAGGATGGTGGTCGTGAAGCATTTTCTCGCTCGAAGATTCTCAATGGAGTGCTGCGGGCTTGTGAAAAGCGACCTATCTCCCTAGAAACGATTGAAGCAATGGTTGATGATATCGAGCGGGAAGTTCGCTCTGGTTTAGATCGGGAGATTGAATCGGCGGCCATTGGTGAGCTTGTCATGGACAAGCTACGAGATTTGGATGATGTGGCGTATGTGCGTTTTGCTTCGGTTTATCGCCAGTTCAAGGACATTGATCGCTTTATCGAAGAGTTGCAGCAGTTGCGCCGGGACAAATAGTCCTTTCCCTAGTAGGGTTTAGTTTGTGATACGTAGAACATGGAAGTAAAGGGGTGGCGCGTTTTGCGGAAATCTGTCCGTGCTCAAAAAAAAGAAAAGGCTAAAGCGCAAGGAGGCATTCGCTCCCGAGAAGTGGTGGGAATTCTGCTCCTAGCCTGTTCTGTCTTTTCCATTTTAGCTCTCTATGTAGATGCCACTGGTAAGGTTGGTGGGCAGCTTCGTTCCATTTTACGCATATGCTTTGGAGACTTAGCGGTGCTTTTTTCCGTCCTCTTGCTATTATTATCCTTGCATATTTTTCGCGGTAAAAAACTCGTCCCATCGCTGCAGAGAACGGTGGGTCTCATTTTGCTGATCTGTGCCGTCACCTTAGTCTTCCACATGTTATACCATAGGGGTTACCAGTTCCCACCTAGTCTCAAAGAGGAGATCAGCTATGCTCTGCGTGGTGAGGGAGCAGGGGTTTTCGGGGCAGTCCTGCTTGTATTTAGTTATAATGCCTTTGGCATTCATGGCTCCTATGTCTTGGTTGCCACCATGATTTTGCTGGGCTTGATCTTTGTCTTTAAGATCTCCCTTGTGGATTTGGTGCAGAAGGGTTTTCGCTCTCTAGTCGCAGCCCTGAGCAATTACTGGTACCGGCAGGTGGACCGGTATCGCGAGGGAAAAGACGAAAGGAAGAGACGGCGCTTAGAGGCACGTAACTCCAAAAAAGAGCAGGTAGAGGTTACCCCTGCCCCAGAACCTGTGAAGAAGAAGCGCACGAAGAAGACGACCACAAAGACAAAAGAGACGGAAAAACCGGCGGAACCAGAGGATCATCCGGAGGAGGAAACCCCGGAGCAAATGGTATTGAACCTACCAGCAGGTGACGCCAAAGGCGCCTATACTTTGCCTCCAACCTATCTGCTCAAGCAGTCTGGTTCTAGGGGCAAGAAGTCTGAGGATGCCCAGACGCAATTGCTCGAAGATACGTTAGCCAGTTTTGGCATTGAAGCCAAGGTTGTCAATGTGAGCCAGGGTCCAGTTGTCACCAGATACGAACTGCAACCGGCCCCTGGGATTAAGGTGTCGAGGATTACGGCCCTTGCCGATGACCTGGCCCTGGCTTTGGCCGCGGAGGACGTCCGAATTGAAGCTCCGGTACCGGGTAAGCCCGTGGTAGGAATTGAGGTCCCGAATAAGACCACGGAAGCTGTCTTACTGCGTGATGTGTTAGAAAGCGCTGAACTCTTAGACCATCGATCGCCAGTGGCTTTGGCCCTGGGCAAGGATATCGCAGGTAAGCCAGTCATTGCCGATTTGAAGAAGTGGCTCCATGTCTTGGTGGCAGGTTCTACCGGCTCCGGTAAGAGTGTCTGTTTGAATGCCATGATCTCCAGCATTTTATTCCGGGCTAGTCCCGAAGTTGTGAAGCTCTTGATGATCGATCCCAAGCGTGTGGAACTTTCAGGCTACGATGGTATACCTCATTTGATCTCTCCCGTTGTAACCGATCCCAAAAAAGCCGCCATTGCCCTGCGCTGGGCGGTGGGGGAGATGGAACGCCGTTATCAAATCTTTGCTGACACGGGTGTTCGCAATATTGATATGTATTTGGAATCATTGAACGAATCACAGACGGAGAATCCAGAAGAAGCGAAAGAATACCTTCCTTATATTGTAATTATTGTAGACGAGCTCGCGGACTTGATGATGGTCGCGGCCGCGGAGGTGGAAGATGCGATCTGTCGCTTAGCCCAAATGGCACGGGCCGCTGGTATGTATTTAATCATCGCCACGCAGCGCCCTTCGGTTGACGTAATTACCGGTTTGATTAAGGCCAATGTTCCTTCTCGCATTGCCTTTGCCGTTTCCAGTCAAGTTGACTCCCGGACGATTCTGGACATGGGAGGAGCAGAACGACTTATTGGAAAAGGTGACATGCTTTTTTATCCCATCGGATCCAATAAGCCGGTCCGTGCCCAAGGAGCATGGATTTCTGACAAGGAAGTTGAAGCATTGGTGGAGTACTGGAGAAAACAGGGCACGCCTGAGTATCAAGAAGAAGTCGTGGAGGCGAAAGTCGAGAGCTTTTCCCTGGATGAACATGAGGAAGATGAGCTCTTGCCTGATGCCATTCGTTTAGTTGTGGAAAATGGTCAAGCCTCCATTTCAATGTTACAGCGACGATTTAGGATCGGCTATAGTAGGGCGGCGCGCCTCATTGACGCCATGGAAGTTCGGGGTATTGTCGGTTCGTACCAGGGTAGCAAACCCCGTGAGGTACTTGCGGATAGCACAATTTTGGAAGAAGGGTGAGAAGAATGACAGGAATGGGGAAACTGTTAGAGAAGGCGCGTCTAGAACAAGGCTTAACACTTGAAGAAATGTCCGCACGCACCATGATCAAACCCCAGTTTCTGCAGGCCATCGAAGCAGAGGAGTATCATGAGCTCCCAGGGGAGGCCTATGTAAAGCCTTTTATTCGTACCTATGCCAAGGCCCTCGGGCTTGATGATCAGTTGACTTCGAATCTGAAACCGCCGGAGCCGCTACCCGAGGTAGCAGTGACGCTGGAAAACAGCATCCGCGAGCGGCGTGAACGATCTAGAAAGGCTCGACGTCGACGCTTCATTTTTCGGCTGATTGCCATGTTGATCGTGGTGATTGGCTCGGTCTATTTGTTCTTTAAGTTGCTAAATGTTTAGGAGGAACGAAATTGCAGGGACATGATTACTTAGCCCGGGCTATGCTCGGAGATAACCAAGCTAGAGTATTTGCACTTAGAACCACCGAGGTTGTGAAAACCGCTCATGGGCATCATCAAACAACGCCAGTTGCCACTGCAGCCCTAGGGCGTACCTTGACCATGGGCTTGGTCCTGGGTGCTATGTTGAAGGGTGATGAGACGATTTCTCTTCAGATCAAGGGCGATGGCCCTTTAGGCGGAATCGTGGTATCCGCGAACTCCAAGGGTAGTGTCAAAGGTTACGTAGGGAATCCCCATGTAGATCTACCCTTCAGTGCCGCGGGGAAGTTGGATGTTGGCACAGCGGTAGGCAAAGGTAATTTGCATGTGATTCGAGACTTGGGGCTCAAGGAAGCTTACCAGGGGACGGTTCCGCTACAAACAGGCGAGATTGGTGAAGACTTTGCCTACTACTTCATGAACTCAGAACAAACCCCCTCCGCGGTGGGGCTCGGTGTTCTAGTCGGAGTCGACGGGGTACCCATCAGTAGCGGCGGCCTCATTGTCCAGCTTTTGCCAGATGCGGTTGCTGATGAAGAGTTTATTGGTAGCCTAGAACGAGCACTGAGTCAGATGCCTGCTGTGAGCTCATTGTTTGCAGAGGACATGAGTGTAGAGGACGTTGTGGAGTCTGTGTTCCAAGGGATCCCAGTCCGTTTTATCGGCAAAGAGGACGTTCGCTTTCTCTGCGACTGTTCTTGGGAGCGATTCGAACAGGCTTTGATGACCCTTGGTACTGAAGAGCTGCAGGAGTTGGTGGCTGCAGGCGAAACCATCGAGACCGTTTGTCACTTTTGTAACAAACGCTATGATTTCACGCTAGACCAGTTGAACATGATTTTAGTGGAGCTTGGAAACACTAGGGAATAAATGTCCTCCCCTTCCGCATATATTGTTGTGGAAGGGGGATTAGCAATGGCTAGAATGGCGAGAAATGAAAAAAACGGACCCGGTCTTTTATTTATTGTTGTAACTCTGATTGTAGTTGCAGTGGTAGGAGCACGCTTCTTTGGCTTTATACCTGGTGACGAAGGGGAAGAACCGCAACCGCCAGTGGTGCGAACAGAAGACCCACAGCCGCCACAGGGGGATGTGATCGATGTGACCCCCAAGGTACTGGTCTTCCACAGTCATGCATCGGAGAACTACAAACCTAAGGATAGCCATGAACGAGGGTCCTTCGGTGATGTTGTCCGGGTTGGTGAGGCCTTTGTCCAGGAGCTAGAGAGCCTTGGTATTGCAGCGATTCACGACAAGACCATCCATGACCAGCCCCGTTACAGTGAGGCTTTTTTGAATTCCGAAAAGAAGGCAAATGAATTGTTGGCGGCAAATCCAAGTGTGCAAATTGTCTTGGATATCCATCGTGATGGTTTGGAGGACAAACCGGACGACTATACCAAAGCACGTGCGAATGATGTAGATGTGGCCAAGATTCTCTTTGTCGTTGGTGATAAGGACAATGATCATCTAGAGAACAATATCGCTTTTGCCCAGGCCATGAGTGATGCCATGGAAAAGGAATATCCAGGTGTGACTCGGGGAGTCCGCGTTTTTAAGTCTGACTATAGCGGAGAACTACATCCCAATAGTATCATGATTCTTGTAGGTGACTGGCGCGGCAACACGGTGGAAGAAGCGGTTGCTTCAGGCCGACTTTTGGCTCGAGTTGTAGCATCATTCATCAAGTGACAGTAAGTGGGAGTGACATTCATGAACCAGCACATACACCTCATTGGCATCGGTGGAACAGGCATGGGGCCATTAGCAAAGGTATTCTTGGAGATGGGTCATAGCGTGAGCGGATCCGATCTTCAACCTTCGGATACAACCGATTACCTGACCAAACTAGGAGCAAAGATTTATTTCAAACACGCAGCTGCCAATGTAAATGGCGCAACGAGTGTCATCTACTCAAGCGCCATACCTCGACAGAATCCCGAAATGGTTGCAGCCCGGGAAAATGGCATGAATGTACTCCACCGTTCGGAGGTGTTGGCGCAACTCCTGAACTCGAAGCGAGGAATTGCAGTGGCTGGGGCTCATGGCAAGACTACCATCACTTCGATGTTAGCACTCTGTCTTGAGAACTCGGGGTTCGATCCGACGGTACTCATTGGTGCTCACTTTGCTCCTTTTGGTCCCGGAGCCAAGTATGGGCAGGGAGAGTTTGTTGTAGCTGAGGCAGATGAGAGTGATGGGAGTTTTCTCCGTTATCGGCCGGAAGTAAGCGTTGTGACCAGTATCGAACCGGATCACTTGGAAAACTATAATGGAACCTTCGCTTCGTTGATCGATGGTTATCGTAGGTTTTTGGCAAACTGTATGCCCCAAGGCTTGCGTTTGATCGGAGTGGATGATACTGTCGCGGCATCCATCAGTCAAGAGTTCTCCTGTGTAACATATGGATTCTCGCCCCAGGCTCAGTGGCGTGCTGAGGTCTTACGCCTAGACCAACAGACAGCTCAATTTCGAGTGTATCATCAGGGGCGGTTTTTTGCCGACTTCGAACTAGCTGTGCCCGGTCGTCACAACGTAGCCAATGCCCTTGCCTGTATTGTGGTAGCTACGTATGCGGGCGTGTCCATTGCCCAGATACAGACCGCGCTGCGAGCCTTTCGAGGTGCCCAGCGGAGGTTTCAGGTGATCGGATCTGCCAATGGAGCCATCGTTGTAGATGATTACGCCCATCATCCCACGGAGGTAGCTGCTACCATCAAAGCGGCGCGGGAAGGCTGGCCAGAGCGGCGGATTATCGCCGTGTTTCAACCTCATCGTTATTCACGGACTGCCCTTCTTTTTGACGATTTTTCCCGATCATTCCAGGAAGCAGATATCGTCATTGTGACGGATATCTATGCTCCGCCGCCTGAGCAGGCTATTCCCGGCGTAAGCTCCTCTGTTTTGGCCGAGCGTATTCGGGATCATCGGGGGCCAAAAAAAGTGTACCACATCCCCCAACAAGAAGACGTGGCACCTTTTCTACAAGGTTGGCTCGGAACTGGAGATCTGGTCTTGGTCATGGGCGCCGGTCCGATCTGGCGGGTAGCTCGTGATTTGGTCTAAGTCCTGTAGATACCAGTTTCCCACAGGATCGTAGGTGACGGTCCTATTCTGTTCTTTTCCGCTTGTCGCCACAACCACAAGGCGATATTGAAAGAGGGGAACGAAAAGTAGGGCAGCTCGGAGTGCGTCCAGGGACAAGAGGGGAGCTAGACGCTTTTTCATCTCCTGCTTTTTTCCTTGAGCCTCTGGGGAATCCATCTTTCCCTGAAAGAACTCACCTAGTTTGGCTTCTTCCAGGGCTAACTTTTCTGAAGCCTTCTGGGCCCAGGTCTGGTCCTCTGTGGCCACCATTTCTTGTACATGGTCTGCGGCTTTCAGGAAGGCTTGCTTTAAACCAAGGCGATGTTTGCGTACGCTATGGTTGGCTACTCCTCCGCTTTGGAGGAGGTGATGGGGAAAGGCAAACTTGAGGACTCGACCAGAAGAGAGGTCCACAACTACGGTGTGGATGCTCTCGTTTTTTTGTAAGCCCCTTTTTATGACGAGAATGTCATACTGTAGGTATTGGGCATAGTGCATGGAGGAGTTAACTACATAGGCACGCTCAGTCGTACCGAAGGAGCTCAATATTTTCTTTCGAATACTGGGCTCATGGAAATAGTGATGAGGTATGTGAGCCTGGCTCAACCTACCTTGCCTACGAATAACCTCTAAGATCGTGTTCAGGCGATAACTTCCCGGACAAATGAGATCGGCGCCGTAGATTTCGGCTGCTTTCTGATCAAAGGTAAACTGGAGTAAACGACCTTGTGCCCTCCAGCCGTCCAACTCCTTCATGAGGGCATCGTCCGCTTGAACCTGCCACACTCCTTTCCGAATTTCTAATGGTTCGAGGTGGAGAAGCTGAAAGAAGTCAAAGACCAGTTTCCTCACGCTACTCGTCCTCCTCTAAAAGATCTCCCATGCAGTCTTCCTCACTTCATCCCGGCTCCTGATCAACTGATCACCGAAACGATCGATGTTCTCACGAACCGTTTCTTGTTCTTCGTGGGCCAGGAAAATCTTCATAATCTCGCTTTCGAAGGATTTGCCTAGATTCAAGTGGAGCAAGATGGTGTCAAGTTCGCCGATAATGCTCTCAAACATATTGATCTTCTGATGGAGCAGGTACATAATATGTTCCTCAATCGTACCCTTGGTGATTAGATTAAAGATGTGCACGTCACGGCTTTGGCCTAGACGATGGACTCTACCAATGCGCTGTTCCAGGCGCATGGGGTTCCAAGGTAGATCAAAATTTACAATGTGACTGCAAAACTGGAAGTTGAGACCCTCGCCGCCTGATTCGGTACTTACCAGGATCTGGGCTTCCTGTTGAAACATATGGCGAATCCACTTCTTTTTTCCCCGGGACAGGGTGCCATCAAACGCCAGTGTTTGGTAGCCCGCCCTTTCTAGTCGATAACGGATATACTCTTGGGACGCTTTATATTCAGTAAAGATTATGAGCTTCTCTCCCTTGATGTCTGACACGAGTTGTTCTAGGGCATCGCATTTTGAGTTCTGCTTGACCCGGGCCAAATCTTTGAGTAGAGCCGCTACTTGGGAGAGTTGGGCAGGGCTTAACCCGTCCATCATTTTTTCCAAAGTTAGGGCTGTGGCTAAGAAGGTGGAGCAGACCTCTCTTTGTAAGGTGATCAAAGGCAGGATATTCTGCAAGCCGTTTTCTTGGCCATGATCACGGACAAAACGAGTGACTCGATCATAAATGTCTTGTTCACGGGGGGTTAACGAGACGATGAGGGGGTGAACGATACGTTTAGTGAACTGGACAATCCCTGCTTCACGCTGATTACGTACCATAACCCCTCGGAGCAGTTCTTTCAGTTCTTGGGGATTTTTTGGTGTTCGTTTATCTTGGATGAACCTGGCCTTAAAGGAACGGTAATGTCCAAGTTGACCAGGTTTGATTAGGGCGATTAGGTTGTAAAGTTCCTTCAAATCGTTTTGGATGGGTGTGGCCGTGAGCATGAGACAGTATTTCTTCTGAATGGAGTTCACAAAACGGTAACTCACCGTTGCGCTGTTCTTTAGTTTGTGGGCTTCATCTATAATCAAGAGGTCGTAAGAGATCCCCGAGATACGGGAAGCATGGGGTTCCCGTTTGGCCGTATCTAGGGATGCAATCAGGATGTCGGTGAGATCCCAGTCCCATTCACTGCGCTGAATACTAGCTGTGATAGCAAACTTTTCGTAGAGTTCTTGATACCACTGCCAGAGTAAGCTCGCTGGTGTAAGTATCAGCACTTTCTTGACGAGACCACGCAAAAGATACTCCTTCAAGATTAGTCCAGCCTCGATGGTTTTACCTAGTCCCACTTCGTCTGCTAGTATGGCTTGCCCCTGCATTTCAACGATCACGCGATGTGCCGTCTGTAATTGATGAGGATAGGGGACCACCCCCACTTGTTTCCAGCGTTCTTTGAGGTATTCTACGGCAAGAAGTTTGGAGGTCTGCTGTTGGTTCACCAAAAACGCATCGGCTCTTTGGGCAAGGGAGTACCAGTCCCAAGAGTCAAAGGATTGAGCCCTCAGGTCCTGGACGATGCCCCGAAGTCCGTTACCTAGGACCTCTCCTTGAAACTTGGGGAAAGACAGTTCTTTGAGAATAATGGGATTATCATTTTTCGGACCATTTTTGTAGAAATTTACGAAAAACTGGTGCAAGGAATTCCACCTCCTTAGACAAGCCTCTCCAATTCTCCGACTCGTTATGAATGTGCGACTGCCGTACACCCCCACATTTTCGCGGTTATGGCAGGAATATCAAGGTTTGGCAAGAATACTATGGGAACATTTGGCTGGTTTGCCGCGGGCATACCAAGGAGCCGAAAAGTCAAATTGTTCCGCAACATTAGGAGGTAGATTTTGAATGTTTAGGTACATCGTGCGGAGATTTCTCTACATCATTCCGATGCTTCTGGGGATCTCGTCCTTAAGCTTCTTTATCATGCAAATGGCGCCAGGTGATGCCCTCACGACTATGGTCTTGAGCCCCGATATTTCGGAAGAGGTGGTCAATGCCATGCGGGCACGCTTTTGGCTCGATCAACCGCCGCACATGCAATACATACGTTGGATTCAAAGGCTGTTTGCTGGGGATATGGGCCATTCCTTCTTATGGCATGCCCCTGTGACCTGGGTGATTAAGCAACGCCTCCTCAATAGTATGCTCCTAACTGTGGTATCTACAGTCTTGGCTTGGCTGATTGCTATACCCATTGGTATCCATTCCGCCGTGAATCAGTATTCCTGGAGCGACAAACTCCTTACATTTGTAGCATTTCTGGGTGTAGCCATCCCGAGCTGGTTCTTTGGCTTGTTGCTACTCTACTTCACCGTAAGTCGCGGTTGGGGATTTCCCGTGGGTGGCATGACAAGTATAGATTTTGCTGATTTCACATTCTGGGAGAAGGTAGTGGATCTATCTCGTCATATGTTCTTGCCGGTTGTAGTTTTGACCACAGGTTCGGTAGCGAGTTTGATGCGCTATATGCGCTCCAATCTCCTTGATGTTTTGCGCCAAGATTACGTCACCACCGCGAGAGCGAAGGGGCTCTCGAGTCGTGTCGTGATTTATAAGCATGCCGTGCGCAATGCCATTAACCCCTTGATTACGATTTTCGGCTATCAACTTGGAGCACTTCTAAGCGGTGCAGCCCTGACCGAGATCGTGATGAACTGGCCAGGTATCGGTAGTCTGATGCTTAACGCAGTTCAGGGTAAGGACTACTACCTGGTCATGGGTAACCTGTTGATCGGTTCCATCATGCTGATCTTTGGTAATTTGGTGGCAGATATTTTACTTGCCCTCAGTGACCCAAGAATTCGGTACGAATAAGGGAGGATTGAGATAATGGCTAAAACAATGATAGAACCAGAGAAGACCAATCAGACTGTCTATGCAGATGGCGGTGCCATCCGTTCTCCTTTGAAAATGGCATGGCGCAAACTCAGACGCCATAAGCTGGCCATGGTGGGGATGTGGGTCTTGATTATTCTCCATATCTTTGCTATTTTTGCCGACTTCTTCGCCCCTTATAGTGAGCTAACCACCGATCGCAGGCGTACCCATCATGCACCGACGCGTGTTCATATTATATCCCCAGAGGGAAAACTTACGAGACCTTTTATCTATGGCTATGATCGTGTGGACACTATGCGGAATATCTACGAGGAGAACCATGATGTAGTCTACCCAATTCGCTTTTTTGTCAGGGGAGATAAGTACAAGTTCCTGGGATTTGAGTCCAATTTGCGACTCTTTGGTGTAGATGCACCGGGTAAGATCTATCTCTTTGGTGCAGACCGCTATGGACGTGATATTTTCTCTCGTCTGGCCTATGGTGGAAGGCGATCGCTTTTTATCGGTATCATCGGTCTAGCCATTAGTATGTCCATTGGCTTGGTTTATGGAGGGATTTCCGGCTATTTCGGAGGTTGGGTCGATAATCTTATGATGAGAGTGGCGGAGGTGATCATTTCGATTCCCAGTTTTTACCTGCTCCTAGCCCTCAGTGCGGTTCTGCCGCCTAGTCTTGGGTCTACAGAGCGCTTTTTAATGATCACGGTCATACTGGCCTTTATCAGTTGGGCTGGATTGGCAAGGGTAATCCGGGGGATGGTCCTTTCCATTCGGCAGCAGGATTTTGTCACTGCCGCTGAGGCCGTAGGGTGTTCGCAACCGAGAACCATCATCCGACACATCTTGCCCAATACCATGAGCTACATCATTGTCAATGCGACCCTGGGAATTCCCGGTTTTATTCTTTCGGAGGCCGGCTTGAGTCTCATTGGCGTAGGTATTCAGCACCCCGATGCGAGCTGGGGCAATATGTTATCGGAAGCCTTGAATCTCACATCTCTGACACGTTATCCGTGGCTTCTGGTTCCTGGTTTCATCATCTTCATTACTGTGCTATCCTATAGTTTCTTTGGCGATGGCATTCGCGATGCCTTTGACCCAAGGGCTCAAACGTGAGGACGTTTTCTACGGAATAATCTACCACTCTTAGCAGGACAAATACGATTCTGGTCGAATAAGGGTATCTAACATCTTTGCGATTTCCCATCGTTATTGCGGGAATTGCTTATTAGTTCGTAGTACAAGGGCGGTGATAAGACCGAAAAAGCTCGTTTGCTGCGTTTTCTAATTCAAACAAAGGGGGAAAATCGAGATATGAAGAGACAGATTTTTGTGTGGACATTACTCGTTGCACTACTGCTTAGTGCAGGGGTGGCAAGTGCCGTAGAATTGATCGATCCGAGAGTTCTGGATCTTGAGGGAGATTTAGGTGGAACCATCGGTAAGTACGGCGGTACCATGACTGTTGCCGGCGGAGCCTCTGGTCCTAAGACGTATAATCCGCATCGTGCTGCTGAGACATCGAGTACAGATGTAACCGACCGAATCTTCGAAGGATTAGTTAGTTTGCATCGTGATACGGGTCTTGTTATGCCCAAACTGGCACGGGAATACGAAATTAGTGAAGATGGCACAGAAATCATATTCCACCTGCGCCGTGGCGTGCAGTGGCATGATGGTGTGGAGTTTACTGCCGATGATGTTATCTTTACCTTTGACGTAGTCTATGACGTCAATGTAGGCTCGAACTCCAGAAGTGGCCTTTTAATTGACGGTCAACCCATGGAATACGAGAAAATTGACGACTACACCGTAAAGTTTACATTACCTCGTCCACATGCTCCAATCATGTTCAGTATCGGAACTCCAATCGTTCCCGAACATCTCCTGGGTGAAGCCTTTAGAGCTGGACGTTATCATGAAATGTGGGGTCTAGAGACCGATGCAGCAGAGATCGTTGGTACCGGTGCCTGGAGACTTTCCTCCTACCGCATTGACCAAGAACTGATCTTGGTCCGGAACGACAATTACTATGAGTTTGACACAGCGGGTAATCGCTTGCCTTACTTGAATCGGGTTATCTTCCGTTACTATGCAAGCACCGATACATCGACACTTGCTTTCTTTAATGGTGAGTTCGACTATATTGGTATCCCTGCCAACCAGTATCCAGAGTATCTCGATAGAGAACCTCTCAGCCGCTGGACGATCATTGAAGCTGGACCTAACCCAGGTACAACCTTTATCGTGTTGAACCAAAATCCGTCCACCGTACCCGAGCCTAAGCTATCCTGGTTTAGCGATGTCAACTTCCGCCAAGCCTTGGCCCACGCAGTTGACAAGGAAACCATCCTAGATATGGCGATGAACGGTAAGGGTTACATCCAACATAGCCCAATTAACATGCGGAATACCTTCTTCTTGAAGGAAGATATCAAGACCTATCCATATGATCTAGATGAAGCCCATAAAAAGCTTGAGGCTGCTGGTTATCCATTAGGAGCAGATGGCGTTCGTCGTGACTCCCAGGGTAATGCCATTGAGTTTGATCTGATCACCAACCCAGGAGTGCCCATCCGTCAAATCTCGGGTGAACTCTTCCAAGAAGACATGGCTGCCTTGGGTATTCAGGTGAACTTCCAGATGATCGACTTTAACGTTGTAGTTGAGAAGCTCACAAGCACCTTTGAGTGGGATGGAATCTTGATCGGCTTGACCGGAACCTTCGATCCTAACGGTGGTTCTAACACATGGTTGTCCAGTGGAAACCTTCATATGTGGAATCCGCTCCAAGAGAGCCCATACACCGAGTGGGAAGCCCAGATTGACGAAATCTGGCGGGCTGCTCAAAGAGCAATGGATCCAGAAGTACGTCGTGAGTACTACTACCAGTTCCAAGATATCGTAGCCGAACAAGTGCCTCTGTTCTACACGGTTGCTTCCGAGAATATGGTTGCAGTACGTGATCACTTGATGAATGCTACACCAGATCTAGTATCTGGCTCCGTTGGTTCTGCTTGGAACTTTATCTGGATTGACAGATAAGAAAAGCGCATGTAGTGAAGTAGTAGTAAAAAGGGCACCCCTGTGGGTGCCTTTTTTTTGGGCGTAAAAAAAGTCCTGTGCAGAAGGGCACAAGGACTTTTCTAATTGCGTAAAGCACGTTGGAACTGCTTTAGCGTCTTGTTGACACTGCCATCAATCACCTTACCATCGACCTTAATAATTATTCCGCCAACGATGGAAGGGTCAATCTTGGTCTCCAGACGAACTGTCTTTCCAGTGAGCTCTCCAAGCCGTTGGCTGAGCTCTCCAAGGGTATGATCGGCTAGAGGAACAACGGAGACAACATTGGCAATCGTTGTTTGCGCCGCATCCAAGACCAACTGTTCAAAATGGTAGGCGATGGAGGGAAGCAAGGTCTCTCGTGACTTTTCCACCAGGAGCAAGAGGAAGTTCTCCGCAATAGGGGAGAGGTTCATCAACTGAATCAGTTGACCCTTACGTTCCTTCGATGTCTTAGGATGGTGGAATGTTTCCTGCACCTTGGGATCCCCGAGAATCTCAAGAACTTGCTTGAACTCTTCGTTGATGGTAGCTGCGTCAAGATCAGATTGCTTTAGGGTAGAAAACAAGGCTTCAGCATAACGCTTGGCAACTTGAGGATGTCTGGTCGTACTCATTGTAGATGATTTCCTTTACTTAAGGAGTCCAACTGACTCATGGTTTCGTGAATAAGTGCTTGATGCTGCTCTTCGTCTAGGGACTGTGTGATCACTCTCGAAGCTAGAAGCAATGACAGTTCTGCAACCTGGTCCTTTAGTTCAGCCCATGCTTTGGCCCTTTCTAGTTCTGCAACCTCCTGGGCTCGACGAATAATTGCGGCAGCCTCTTCTCTGGCTTCTTGTAGCAGTTCAGCCTGAAGTACCTCAGCGCGTTTAGCGGCCTCATCAAGGAACTGACGAGCCTGCTGCCTACTATCTTTTGCTCGTTCTTCTAACTCTTCGCGCAGGGCGATGGCTGCGGCTTGGTTTTCCTCTGCAGTTTTAATTTGCCCCTCAACTTCTGCTGTACGCTTATCCATAAAATTCCTAGCAGGCTTGTAGAGTAGCTTGTAAAGCAGAAGCACGAGTAGAATAAAGTTCACCGTTTGGGCAAGAAAAATATTTTGGCTAATCAAACGTAGTCACCCTTCACAACAAAAGTACGGCCTGATAGGGTGCCCGTAGGGAGCACCCTTCAGACTCTAGAGTAGCTCTAACAAGCGATTAACTAGTGGTTGCACAACAGTGAAAATCAAGAGTAGTACAACGGCCAGTGCGTAAATAGCACCGGATTCGGATACGGCTTGACCTACAAGCATTGTGGTTCTAATCGGACCTTCCATTTCAGGCTGACGAGCCATGGCTTCTAGAGCTTTACCTGCTGCATAACCCTCGCCGATGCCGACGAGTCCTCCGGAGAGTAGTGCAACACCAGAACCAAGGGCAATTGCGGCAACAATAATAGCAATTTCCATCATAACATTTTCCCTCCTTTCAGAGTTATGCTAGTGATCTTAGTTAAGCTTATTTTGCATATAGACTGAAGCTAACAGCGTAAATACTACTGTTTGAATGATACCCATAAAGATACCGAACCAAGCCAACAGGGGAACTGGCAGTATATAGGGAGCCAGCATATAAATAATACCTAGAAGGATTCCTCCTCCAAAAATATTACCATAAAGACGGAAAGAGTGGGATATAAACTCGGATACTTCTCCGGCAATGTTCAAGGGAAGCATGATAAAGTAGGGGTCCACGAAACCCTTCAGCCAGGAGCCAAAACCCTTCTTAGTAATGCCGGCTATATGTCCGAGAATATAAATTGTCAGTGACAGGGCTAATGTAGTGGAAAGATCCTCTGTGGGCGAATATGCCCCAGGTACAACTCCAATCATGTTTGCCACACCTACATACAATGCAGTGGCCAGGATCACAGGGACAAAGAGTTTTCTTGCGGGCCCAATGTCGGTTGCAATAAGGCTCTCCACCCACTCAATTCCCACCTCAACAAAGTTCTGCATACCCTTGGGGACTTTCTGCAAGTTGCGAGTCAACAAGTAGCTGGCAATGCAGAGCAAAGCCATGATGATCCAAGTCCAAAAGACCGGTTGATAAACTGGAAAGCTGCCGATGTAAAATTGAATACTAGGATCCACGTTTTGTCCTCCTATACAAGAGATGATAGAAAATGGCCAATCTAGGCATTAAAAGACCAGCCAGGGTAGCCATAAAGCTTAATGACGGATTGAGTATTCCAACAGTAAGGGCTAAGGAATACAATAGACAGCGCTTGGCAAAACTCTTAAAACTAGAGCGATAGGCACCTTTTTTATCAATGAGACCTCTCCGTGCTTGCTGAAGCAGAAGGGTACCATCAAGGATCATGAGGCGAAATGTGAGGGTGCTCATGAGCCCTCCCAAAAACAGTCCAAGAGCGACTTGAACTCTCCAAAACAGAGCCAGGGCTCCCAATAGAAGCGTAAGTACTAGTGTGGTGCGTAAGACATCATTTTCGTTGAACATGATTATTTCGGCTCCGAATCATTGGGCAATATCTTGAGAATTAACCTGATCGCTGTCCAGATGGCAGCAACACATCCGACCAACACAAAGAGGACTGTGAGGAAGCCTTTTGTGCCAAGCTGCCGATCTAAGTATACCCCTAAAAGCGTAAAAAGTGAAATAGAAAATAAAAGCGTAAGGCCCACTTGAGTTACTAAAGCGAGATATTTCCAACCGTCTTTCATCCTTGCTCCTTTGCTAACAAGTACTGTACAACATGTTCCACACAGTGAATAGATTTCCTTCTCGCAAATGACTATTTCGTGCCTGCAACAAGAGTGCTATACTAGATGCAGGTATCATTTAAAAATGTCAGTGGTAGGAGTACGTAGAATATGAAAATCGGTGTTGTATCCCTTGGCTGTGCCAAGAATCTTGTAGATACGGAAATTGTCTTAGGTTTTTTGTCCGATGCAGGACATGAATTTGTCAGTGACCCTAAAGAGGCCGAAGTGATCATTGTTAATACCTGTGGTTTCATTGAAGCCGCCAAAGAAGAATCCATTCAGGCGATTTTAGAAATGGCATCTCTCAAGGAAACGGGGCAGTGCCAAGGTCTCGTGGTCATGGGTTGTCTTTCCCAACGTTATTCAGAAGAGCTCTGGAAAGAAATTCCCGAGATCGATGCTTTGTTAGGCACCAATGAACTGGATCTCATGGTGGAAATTATCGCGCAAGTAGCGAGGGGAGAACGGGTGCTCAAGAAGCGAGACGCTTTTTTCGATTACAATCAATCGTATCAGCGCGTCTCAACGACTGGTTCCCACTTTGCCTACCTTAAGATTGCCGAGGGTTGTAATCATCGCTGTGCCTTTTGCGTGATCCCCAACATAAGGGGTAAGATGCGAAGCCGAAGCGTCGAGTCCATCATGGCGGAAGCCCAGGGCTTGAAGGAACAAGGAGTTCAAGAGCTTGCCGTCATTGCCCAAGATACCACGGCCTTCGGGCGCGATCTTGGAACGGATATTGTGGAGCTGCTAACGAAACTGGCTGACCTTGATATTCCCTGGATTCGTCTCCTCTATACCTATCCAACAAGCATTTCTGATGAGCTCCTGGAGCTCATTGACAAGAGACCCAATCTGGTGAGATATATCGATTTGCCTCTCCAGCATGTTTCTGCGAATGTTTTGCGTAAGATGGGCCGTCCAGGACGCATGGAATCCACGAAGGACTTGATTCATCGAATTCGAACCAAGATTCCCGGAGTAACGATTCGGAGCTCCTTTATTGTGGGTTTTCCTGGTGAAACAGAAGCAGATTTTCGGGAGCTGCTAGGTTTTCTCCAAGAGGTGCGTCTTGATCATGTGGGTATCTTTAAGTACTCTCGGGAAGAGAGTTCTCCAGCTTATGACTATCCAGACCAAGTGGATGAAGAGACCAAGGAGAGGCGTTACAATCAGGCCATGGAGCTGCAACAGGAGATCTCTCATGCCTTAAATGCCAGGCGCATAGGGCAAGAACTCGAGGTTCTGATGGAGTATCCCTCTGAGGAGTCGGAGTTGGTTATGGTGGGTCGCCATAGCGGTCAAGCGCCGGACGTTGATGGTGTTGTCTATGTTGGTCGTGGACTGCTTGAACCGGGCCAGCGCGTGCTCGTTCGGATCACCGAGTCCCATGCCTACGATTTGGTGGGAGAGGAGGTTGATCATAATGAATTTACCTAATCTAGTTACGATGTCACGCATTTTACTTGTTCCAATTTTTGCCTTTCTAACTCTGGTCTATCCCCCGGGGCTTAATATTCCTGCAACGATTGTTTTTCTCCTAGCCGCTCTAACCGATGGCTTGGATGGCTATTTAGCCAGAAGTCGCCAGGAGGTGACCAAATTTGGTCAGCTCATTGACCCCATCGCGGATAAGCTGCTCATTACGTCCGCCCTTTTGGCTTTGTTGGAGCTCGGACAGATCAGTACCTGGGTGGCGTTGATTATTTTGGGTCGTGAATTTTCTGTTTCGGGTTTAAGGATGTTAGCTGCCGCAGAAGGGAGAGTCATCGCAGCCTCCAAGTGGGGGAAATTGAAGACAACTGTCCAGATCGCGGCCATTACAGCCTTTTTGCTCGGAATCAGTTGGGCCCCTTTCCTCATGTGGATTGCAGTGATTGTTACAATTCTCTCTGGTGTCGATTACTTCCGAAATGCCCAGGATATACTAAAAGACTCAATGGAATAGTGTGTTATAATAAACAGTGTCAGTCGTTTGTACTGACCTTTTTATTATGTTGAAACAAACACATGTTAGTAAGGAGATGGCTATGAATTTTCGTGGATTTCGTTTTCGTGTAGCGCTCCTGGCTTTTCTGATTCTTTCTACCCTGGGAATTGGCGCAAAGTACCTACACCAACAAACACAGGTGCTTGGCCCTTTGGTGGAGCAAATACAGGAGATTTCTGGAATTGTGGCTGTTCAATCTGGGAAAAGCGTTTTGGACAGGACGGCCAAAGTTCTGGTGACTTTGGAGCTTGCCCAAGAGGCTTCTCTGGGAGTTGTTTTCCCCCAGGTTTATCAGACTCTACTATCCCAGGGAGGCAATTATGCGGTCAGGATCAAGGATGAACCGAATGGAACCCTCCTAAATCTCTTTAAAAGAGTTCAAATTGCTGTGGAAGAGGCGGTTGTAACAGGTGAGTTCACCCTTTTGGAACATCGCCTTGAAGATTTGGCCGAAGCAGGAGGAGTCAGTTGGGATTTAGGGCTTGATCGAGAGTTTATTTATGTTTCACTCGCCCAGGGCGAGCATTCTCTGCGCCGGATCGTCAGTCGCGGCAGTCGTGAAGGAAGAGTGAGAGTGTATCCCGATGGAGGTGACCAGTCATGGCCAAATGGGTGAGGGAAATCGTTGTTGGCTTAATTTGTGCAATGATCTTTTTAGCTCTGATCTCAGGTATTGATTTCTCCCTGCTCTTACTACCCGCCAGCATGTTGGTTCTGGGCTGGATGCTTTGGAGTGGTCGCACCGGGGTTTCTCAGAACTTTGGTGTGCGTAGCGGTCTAGGAAAAGAAGAGGACAGCAAGATCCCCAAGGTTACGTTTAACGACATTGGGGGCCAGGATATGGCCAAGGGGGAACTTATGGAGGCCTTGTCCTTTCTCAAAGAGAGTTCGAAGACCAAGCGTTTGGGCATCCGCCCCCTTAAAGGAGTGCTTCTGACGGGTCCACCTGGAACTGGCAAGACACTGATGGCTAAAGCGGCGGCTCATTACACAGAGTCTGTCTTTCTAACCGCATCGGGTTCACAGTTCGTTCAGATGTATGCAGGAGTTGGTGCCAATCGGGTGCGGCAACTCTTTAAACAGGCACGTAGCACTGCAAAACAGGAAGGTAAGACCAGTGCCATTATTTTTATCGATGAGATTGATGTCCCAGGCGCCAAGAGGGGTACTACCACTAGTCATATGGAGTATGATCAGACCCTCAACGAACTGCTGACCCAGATTGATGGCATTCGCAGTGACCATCCAGTTCAGGTTCTTGTGGTGGGTGCAACCAATCGTAGCGACTTGCTTGACCCGGCCTTATTGAGACCAGGGCGTTTTGATCGTACCGTGGGAGTCGATTTACCTGACAAAAAGGGCCGCCTGCACATTCTCCAGATCCATGCTGCAAACAAACCCCTTGCCCCTAATGTTAATCTCGAGATGGTGGCCGCTGAAACCTCCGGATTCTCCGGGGCCCATTTGGAGAGTTTGTTAAACGAAGCCGCAATCGGTGCCTTAAGGGCTGGTCGCGAGGAAATCAGCTCCAGCGACCTAAGTGAAGCAATCGAAAAAGTGATGTTGGGGGAGAAGTCCAATCGTACCATCCAAAAGGAAGAACGGGAAAGGGTGGCCTTCCATGAAGCGGGACATGCTATCGTGAGTGAAGCTGTGCGTCCAGGTTCGGTCGCTTCCATCACCATCGTTTCACGGAACCAGGCTCTAGGTTACATTCGGCAAAATCCCAAGGATGATCAGTATTTGTATACCAAGGATCAATTGCTTGAGGCCATCATGGTTTGTGTGGCCGGGGCCGTGAGTGAAGAGCTTGTTTTTGACCAGCGTTCAACCGGTGCTCAAAATGATATCGAACAGGCCACCGACTTGGCGAAACGGATGATCTTTGCAGGTCTCTCTCCTTTGGGAATTGTAAGTAGTGAGTTACCCGCAACTACTCTCCATGAGACGATTGTCCAGATCATTGCGGAACAGGAACAGAGGGTGAAAGCGTTCTTACAGGAAAGAGTGGAGGTCCTTACCAGGGTGGCAACATGTCTTCTGGAAGAGGATAGTATCACTGGGGACGATTTCCGCAAGCTCCTCGGTACCCAAGCTGTTTCCTAAAGAACGTGATTTCACCGTTGTTACCAAAGGCTTAACCTGTTATAATCAAGTGAGAGTTAGCGAATGAGGAGCTTGGCTAACAAGGCAGTGATACCTGCGGCCATGATGGGACCGACAGAAACCCCATCAAAGAAGAAGACGCTAACCATTACGCCGATCAGAATTCCGGGGATGATAGAGGGTTCGAAGGCGATCAAATCGAGTCCCTGACTATTTAGATAGGCACCGAGAATGCCGCCGATAACCGCCAAAACCCCTATGGGCGTTAGTAGGGCTGAAGTTAAGTCTTTCATCGTAATCTCACCATTAGCGAGGGGCACCAAGAGGGCAATCGTTAGAGAGAGAAGCCCAGCCTCAAGTCCGCGACTTTGAATCAAAGGGAAAAAACGATTGAGTCTCATGAGATCCATAAAGAAGACGATGGCTGCAGCAGCTGCTAAGAGATTGTTCTTGGTTAAAAGTGCGATCAAAAAGACAATCAGTAGGGGCAAGATCGAAGCCATATTTATCCCTCCTGAATCATCCTATTCTGAATTCTGTTCGATATGAAGGGGGCCGAGACGATTAATTCTCAACCCATCTGGAGCCAACTACAAAGCAACGGAGTCCTGTGGACTGCCATTTTAGCCTGGGCCATTGCGCAGTTTTTGAAGATCATTTCCTGGGCCTTTGTTTCGAGGGAACTGAATTTCAAGCGGCTTGTTGAGCCTGGAGGAATGCCCAGCTCACACAGTGCCTTTGTCACCTCGTTGTCAACAGGAATCGGTATGTGTGAGGGATTTGACTCTACAATGTTTGCCTTGGCAGCTGTCTTTGCCGTGATTGTCATGTACGATGCCTCGGGGGTACGGAGGGCAGCAGGAAAACAAGCAAGGGTCCTAAATCGGATCATTGAAGACTTAAACCGAAGAGAACTACATCCTGAGCGATTGCGTGAACTTCTCGGGCATACACCCTTTGAAGTCTTGGTTGGTGCCGCACTTGGGATCGTGGTGGCTCTGTGGCGTTTGTAAGAGAAGGCACAGGACAATCCTGTGCCTTTTTTAGCGTTGCCAAGTCTTAGGCTCGGAGAAATATCCAACCAAGCCACTTCGACTCACAGCGGCTACCACAAAGTGGATTTCTGAAGTCTGGTCATCCTCCACAGTATGAAGGAAACGCAGTTCCTCCCTGGGCGAGGAGTTGAGAAGCTCGAAACGCTCGAGGGGGCTACTTTGGGCGAAAATAAAGTAGCCCATGACATTCTCATGGATGACCGGATCCCAGGAAAGCTC
>JAAYOK010000237.1 GCA_012520355.1 Bacillota bacterium
CTACGGCATGTATCTAGGCGACACTTGGTATAAACTCACGCCTAAACCTGGTCTGGTTGATACCGAAGACATCATCAAGGACCTTGATGTTGCAGTTCTCCAAGATCACCTCTTAGAGCCCATTCTTAACATCCAGGACCCTCGCCGCGATTCTAGAATCGATTTTGTGGGGGGAATTCGAGGCGTTAGCGAGTTAGAACGGCGTGTGAAGGAAGGTATGCAGGTGGCGTTTTCCATGTATCCCACCTCCATTGACGAAATTTTAGATGTTGCCGATAGTAACCAGGTGATGCCACCGAAATCCACCTGGTTTGAACCGAAACTGCTCAGCGGACTTTTCATCCACAAACTGAGCTAGGCTAAAAAAGAAAGCTGTAGGGTTTCCTAAAAGGAACCCTGCAGCTTTTTTTGACGAGTGTCAAATGCGAAACGATCAATAGAACTCTTTAATATCCCGCGTTGGCTTATTGGGATAATCAAACACCTTGCCTTCCCAGGTTCGGATCTTCACCGAATCCTTGCCTCTAGAGATCAAGTACTGGGGTGCCATGGGTGTTTTCCCATGTCCGTGAGGGGCATTGATAATGTACGTTGGAATCGCCATACCAGAGGTATAGCCCCTGAGATATTCCATAATCTCGATTCCATCATCCACCGAGGTTCTAAAGTGGGTAGTCCCCACGACGCGCTTCGCCTGGAAAATGTAATAGGGCCTGATCCGGAACTTCAAAAGCTCCTGGTTTAAAAGGCGCATGACATATTTGTCATTGTTGATACCGTTGAGCAAAACGGCCTGGTTCCCCAGGGGAATCCCAGCAGTGGCCAATTTGTCACAAGCCTCTTTGGCCTCGGGTGTAAGCTCTTTGGGATGGTTAAATTGGGTATTAATAAAGAGCGGTGGATACTTCTTCAAGATCCCGACTAAATTGTCCGTAATTCGCTGTGGCATGGTCACCAACACCCGGGAACCCAAGCGAACAAAATCAACGGATGGGATGGCATGGAGTTCGCCTAAGAGCCAGTCTAAGGTGGCATCAGAAAGGAGCAGAGCATCCCCACCGGCAACTAAGACATCCCGGATTTCCGGATTGTCCCTGATATAGGCAATGGACTCCTCCAGCTCTTTTCTCGTGGTATGATGATCATCGGATCCGATATTTCTCCTGCGCTGACAATGTCTACAGTACATAGCACATTGGTTTGTGACATTGATGATCACCCTGTCGGGATAGCGTCTTGTGATGGAACCTGCTGGATTTGTAAACTCCTCCGCCATGGGATCGGCTAGACCTTCTTCGAGCATCTCTGCGACCATGGGAACGGACTGCAACTTAATCGGGTCATAGCGGTTATTATCATCAATTAAGGATAGATAGTAGGGAGAGATACTCCAACGGTACGTTTCTCCGATCTTCTGTACAGCTGCGATTTCTTCGTCGTCGAGAGAAATGAGTTTGGTCAGCGTCTCCACATCGGAAATTCTGTTTTTCAGCTGCCACTTGTAATCATTCCAGTTCTCCTCCGTGGCTTCTAGCAGGGCAAGAATCCTCTGTTTCTTCTCCAAAGCCTTTTCTTGCTCACTTTCGGCCATACCCCTCGGAATCGTATCCTTCACATCCATATAGTCTTGAATTCTGCCTTTGAGTTCAGCCGCCCGTTCTAGGGCTGTTTGTCTCTTATTCATGGCATCTCCTTTCCAAAGTCTGTGTTCTAAAATTTTTTATGGGTACCATTATACTACGCATCGCCCGATCCGTCAAAACCTGCAAAAAAACAGGCCCCTCGGGGCCCGTCTCTTTTA
Source organism: Bacillota bacterium (assembly GCA_012520355.1). GTDB lineage: Bacteria > Bacillota > Limnochordia > Darwinibacteriales > Darwinibacteriaceae > UBA5420. The sequence continues at coordinate 1,802 of JAAYOK010000237.1, forward strand.
TACGTAGGGATTCAGTTTTACATATCTTTCATGGTCTCGCCAAAGCCAACTTCCTCAAGCCACCAAGTTGGGTAGCCTACAGAAGTGCTCATGTCCACATAACCATCATCATATTTGGCAACAAGCTCTGCGGCGAGTTCCCACCAACTATTGACCACATTGGTACAGGCGTTGTAGGAGTAGTCTGTGAGGTACTTAATGCCCAGTTCAGGATTGGTTTTGAACATGGTCTCTGCCGCTAACTCCACAGCAGGTTGCATAGCAAAGAAGTTCTCTTCGAATTCAGCTTGTTTAGCTTGGATATCTTCCATCATATAACTGAACTTGAGATCGGCCCAGTTGCTAACGAAGTTAAAGGCCCACCAAGCAGAGTTACGATCGAAAATGTCTCTTCTGCCACTACTAAAGGACTCAGGTACTTCTGTAATTCCAGCATAGAGAGGAATGTAAACGGTGGAATGGGGAACATCTTCGCCAAACCATAGTAAACCGGCCATGCCTTCAGGTAGCCAACTTCTGACTTGGCCAACGAAACTATAGGAACATCTAAAGAGGGAGATGGCACGTTCCCAATCCAAGCTGCCCATTCCTTCTGGTTTTACCGATGTGGGTGTAGGATAGCGATTGGGATTGCCAAAGGGACCAGCAGCCATTCCTTGGGTGAGATCAAACTCTGTTCCTTGATAGTGGTCACGATAGATGGCCATGAGCTTTTGTGGTGTCACAGGTTCATCGGGTTTTACAGAGAATGGATATTCGTCAGCATAAGGATCGAGACCCAAAGAAGGAGCTAACAGATCCAAGACTCTCCACTCACGCCTTGATTGATACGCTGGGGAACCATAGGGGGTAGGATTGTACACTTTATGGAACACAAAGGGTTCAGACTCATCCCACCAACCAAACTCTTGAGCCACTGTATAGATGTTGGAGGAAGCCATGAAGTTATCGGTGTCATCCAGGTCAATCTCGCCAATGCGAGCCCGATTGGCAATCACGGAGACATGTCCATCAGGGATCCGCTGGGCGACCCAGACAGCACCAGGTTCATCGCTGTCTTGTGTCCAGAATGGTCCAGGTCCGCAAATTTCAAAAAGCCAAACTTCATCATTGGCGTCAGCGATGGTAAGGCCTTCACCACCATCGACATAGCCGTAGGTTTCGGCCAGTTCGCCAGCGACTTGAATAAACTCTCGGGCATTGGTGGAGCGTTGGAGGGCAAAAGCCGTCAATTGCTCGATGTTGAGCATGGCCTCGGAGTTACGCAACTCACGACGACCGGACCAAGTTGCTTCACCAACTAAAACGGAGTGTTCATTCATGAAGGGATAGCCAATGTGGAAATAGGTGTAGGTTTGTTCCGCTTGAGGAATCTCGCCCACATAACTTGGTTCTCTAATCGTGTCTGTACAAAGGTTCAAATATACAGGTGTCATGGTTCCTGGTTCAAAGGTCCGGCCAGGAATGATTTGGATCCGAGCATCATAGTTGCCATCACAAGTATGGGCCGTCATGACAGAGCCATCTGCAGAAGCATCTTTACCGACCATAATGGAAGTACAGGCCAATGCTGCTGCGCTCACCATCATGATTACAGCGACCACCAAACTAAGGACAATCAGTTTTCTGGATTTCATTGTAAAGCCTCCTGTCTAATAATGATACTGCTCTTTCCTTCTCCTCAATAAACCCCGCTCGTACCTCCCTTTCTACAACGTCTATTCATACGCCAAGCGGTGACTTGGCACAGTTTCTGGATTGACAAAGTAATAGCCAACACCATTTTCAACAATCTCTGGATAGCGTGGCACTCCAGAAATCTTGATGACCTTACCGAAGTTCAGGTCACTCCAAGATTGAGCTAGTTCCAAGACTGTCGAAGCATGTCTACCCACACGTACATCAATGGGCCAGCCGTCATCATCAATCTTTTCATACAATAGGCCGTATCTTCCAGCCATTTGCACAAAGGGATCTTTACCACTTAAAAGCATGTGTTCGTCGGTGACTCCCCGAACTCGATCCAGCATGGGCTCAGGTGTCTCTAAGAGATAGGATACTGCTTGGGAATGATCCCCTACCTCTCGATGGGACAGGCCGTGAAGACTTTCTGGCGAGTACTCCATGCCGATGCGAAACTCGGTGGCAGTCAACATCATGGAGGTCATGGCTGCCACATGTGTTCCCTTTTGATGAGCAACAATGGTGCTAATGACGGGATACTCCAGTTCAGCCTCGTGCAAATCTACAAAGACGTCCACGTTTTCTGCCCGAATCAGTTCCATAAAGGCGAAGTTGGTCCGTTCTGTCAAGGTACCTCCTGGGTAGCCAGGCCAGGTTCGGTTAAAGTTGCGGACATCCATGTAGGCAAGCATCTGTCTACTGGGGTAATGAACGTAGACTTCTGGGTCTGGCCAAGAATCCAGGGGATTGGTCCAGCGATCGCCCATGCGATATTGTTTTTCTCCCCAGGGAGTAGGAATTCTATAGTACTGTGGGTAGGCATCACCAGGCCTGGTCACAGTAGAGGCACTCCGATTGGCCCGAATGGCCACAATTAAGCGCCCGGCTTCGACCTTTGCCGTCTCCACTAAGAGTTCTGCCGTCAAGTTGGCTGCAGGTTCTTCAGGATGGGATCCCCCGATGACCATCAAAGTTCCCCCGGGTTCTTTGCCTTCAAAAATATAGATGTTGCAGTCGTTGATGCTGTCCTTCATGGCGGGATAGTAGTCACTCAACTTTTTCACCGCGGTTACCCCCTCACCCAGGACCACAGTCTCGGCGAAGTTGCGATGATGATAGAATTCCATGCCAGCCCACAAAATGGCAACGAGCATCAGGGTAAAGGCTACGATTTTAACAACAAGCAAGTTTCTATTGCCCATGTCTCTCTCCCCCTATTTAATGTGAAATACCCTCAACAGGAACGGCATCAAGATGATGCAGTAAAGCACAGCCTCTTGTGCGTCACGTGTTTTGATAATGTTGCGGATCAGGATCAGACTAATTGCTGCTGAGAGGACATAATAGGAAGCGTTGATGCAGGTGTCGATAAATGTCATGACTTCCCTCCTAACCTACGAGAAATGCCAGCTCATTGCTGAACACCAAAAACAACGTGCACATCAACAGAATCAACGCTATGGGAACAAGACAAGTTTTGAGAAAGTCCTTCGTATAACTGCCTTTAAACTTCAGTTCCATAACGGTTGCTCGTCCAACCACGGCCGTGGGTGGCAGACAGTCACCTAGAGGCCAGATGGTGGCCATGGCTGATAGAGCGATAACTGGCTCCATACCTCGCATATTAAACAGAAGAATCAAGGGAACTCCAAGCAAAGGTGCTACCGCGTACTGCAATAATCCTTCTGAAACGGGCAAGATGAACCAGAGCGTGGCAAATAGTACGGTTAGAGGTAATGTTACAACGCCGAGGGAGATTAGACCACGGGCACCACTGAGGGCCATAATCTGAATCAACATACCAACTACAATCATGATCCCGACTAGGGGGATGAGAGAGTGGATTGTTTGGCTTGCGATCTCCACTACCTTTAACCGGCGAGGACTCATGAGCAAGGCTGCAATCGATGCTAGGACAAAGGTCAAGGGTAGACCAAAAATGGGCATGGTGAAGGGCCATATACGTCCTGCAATCACAATCGCAAAGAGAACCAAAAAGGGAAAGCCTACCTTGAACCAGTTCATACCGTCCGGTGATTCAGGGAGCTGGGCTAAGGCGCTTTGTAAATCGACTTGTTTGCCCCGTCCTCCCAAGATAAACATGGACAAAAGGGCACCAGAGACGCTCAGAACCAAGAGGGGAGCTGTGAAGCCAACATAGGGCATGTTCGATCCAGCCGCCGCCATCATCGCCCAGAGGTTAATGGGTGGAGCCGCAGCACTCATGGCAGCACAGAGAAAGATAATGGCCGCGGTGCGATTCGGCGAGACCCCCATGCACGTCAAGACGGTTCCTACCAAGGTTCCCACTGTGAAGACTGTCGCTGCACCAGAACCAGTGATGGCACCTGGGACCAGCATTACAATAGTTAGTAACAAGAGACAGAGATAACGATGCTTGAAGAAGCGAGAAACAATGCTACGTACCATAAAGGTGACAGCACCAGATTCTTTGAGGATGTTCATAAAGAATGTGGCAGTGATGAAAATCAAGCAAACATCGAAGTAGTTAAAGGAACCTTCAACCAAGTGCCTAACGGGAATTCCTTTTGTATGAAATAGGGCGCCGGCCAGAGCTGCTATGGCCATGGATAACTCTGTTGTTACTTTTGCCCACTTAGCTACGATAAACGCTAGGACCATTACCAACAATACTAGACCTGCATGGACAAACATTCCATCCCTCCTAAGCCTTGAACCATGAATTGATCGTTATATACAGTTACCTTTACTGCTTAAAGAGGTCTTTTAGTGGTTCCACCAAGTGTAGTGCTTCTTTGACCTTTAAGAGAGGTACATTCCGCTCTGCAGCCAAGTTGGTAAAGTAGCCATCTTCATCACTGGATTCAATTACAACCAACATATCTGCATCCTGGCAGACGGCATCGATGGAGAGCTGATCAGTGTGGTCAACTCTGCGGGCTGATCCTTCGATATGGGCTCCCATGATATAGATCCCTTGTTTTTTAGCCTCGGCGATGAGGGCGGTGATGCGATCAATTTCATCATTAATGTCGGTACCTGCTGCCCCCATACCCTTCATACTCGTTCCGGTGCTGATAAAGAGGGCTCGAAAACCTTCACCCTGAGCGGCCTTCTCCTGGAGCATCGCAGCTGTCAAAAGGTCATCGTGATGACTTTCTAGGCCTGCTCGCATAAAGACCATTCCTGCCATCAAAGCACCAGGGCTTTGTCCACAAGTGGTGACGGCAATGGGACCTTCCAAATGAATCTTGGCTAAATCCGTTTCAGCAAAAGCTACCATAGACAAACTCAAAACCAACAGCGCAGCAATAAAATAGACCTTGTAGTTCTTACCCATAAGAAATCCTCCAATCATGTTTTTCCAGTTTGTCTTGCCAATGGAACTGCCTGTAACCACCCTGCCTCCTCTCTGATCTCGATCAATTAAGTACGTAGACTTTGTCCTTCGATTCTTACTAAACTTTACGTCAACTCCATGAAAACTAGAAGTACTTAATAGTTCCTTTTTTAACAAGCCAATCCTATATTCTCTCTTATTTCTCTCAACAAAAAAGAAAAGACCAAGAATCCCTCCTGGTCTTGATGCAGCGTTTGCTCCTTATCAACGCTTCTTTGAGTAAAGTTTGAGTGGTCGACCCACCTTGCCATAGACTAAGTCCGCCTCTACGATTCCCTGTTTGTCCATGTAGCTCACATAGCGGTGCACGGTTTGGTAGGCTAAGCCAGTACCTTCCGAAATGGA
>JAAYOK010000238.1 GCA_012520355.1 Bacillota bacterium
CTCCTGACATCCTTTAGACTAGCAACACAGGTATCAATTTCTTCCTTCGTATTATAAAAAGCAAAGCTGATGCGAGATGTTGCCGGAGCTCCCAAATACTTCATTAGAGGCTGGGCACAATGATGTCCAGCCCTGAGGGCAATTCCATGGGAATCCACAATTGTAGCCACATCATGGGGATGACAGCCCTCGATGGCAAAGGAGATCACCGGTCCCCGGTTTTCGGCCTGTAAAGAACCGTAGATGGTAAGATAGGGAATCTCTTGGAGCTTCTCCAAAGCATAGCGGGTAAGCTCAGATTCATACTCTTGCACAGCTGCGAAACGGATTCCGTCCAAGAAATCAATGGCCGCAGCCAAACCCACAGCCCCCTCCACATTGGGAGTGCCAGCCTCAAACTTGTAAGGGAGTTCATTAAACGTGGTGTCCTGTTCCTCCACATATTCCACCATTTCCCCACCCCGTAAAAAGGGCGGCATAGCCTCAAGGAGCTCGCGCTTTCCATACAAAACCCCAATCCCCATGGGCCCAAACATCTTGTGGCCAGAGAAAGCCAAGAAGTCTGCGTCCAAAGCCTGCACGTCCGTTGGAAGATGGGGAACGCTTTGAGCACCGTCTACCACGACCACAGCGCCCTTCTGATGTGCGTAAGCGATGACATCTTCCAGGGGATAGATTGTACCAAGCACATTAGACATTTGGGCAATGGCGACCACGGCGGTTTTGTCGGTGATCACCCTTTCCACCTCGGACCAAGCTAAGGTATAGTCATCGGCTAAATAGAGATAGTGGAGCTTTGCCCCCTTGGCCTTTGCTACCATTTGCCAAGGAACGAGATTACTGTGGTGTTCTGAGATGCAAAGGACAATCTCCTCGCCTTGACCAATCTTGCTCATCCCATAACTGTAGGCTACCAGGTTGAGGGCCTCTGTGGCATTTTTCGTAAAGATGACTTCCCGACTGGAGGGTGCATTGATAAACTTCGCCACCTTATCCCGTGCCTGTTCATAGAGTATTGTGGCCTGCACCCCTAGATAGTGGGCTCCCCGGTGAGGATTGGCGTTGAACTTCTCCTTATACTCCCGGCAGGCCGCTAGTACATCTCGGGGAGTCTGGGTTGTTGCAGCATTATCTAGATAAATTAGGGGCTTACCATACACTTTTTGCCCTAGAGCGGGAAACTGTTCCCGGATGTGATTAGGATCAAGCATGGGAAGACACCAGCTTTCGTCCAAGCTCGTTCTCAATGTCCTCTTTGAGCCCGGCTGGGAGTAAATCTAGAACAGGTTGGAAGGAGGCTTTCACCACTTCAGTCGTAGCTTCTTCTTCGCTGAGCCCGCGGCTCATCAAGTAGAACAAAAGTTCCGGATCGGCCTTACCAGCGCTGGCCGCATGACCCCCTTGCACATCATCCTCTTCGGATAGCAAGAGTGGAACTGCATCCGACTTGACCGTTGGATCAAGAAGTAGCACATTTTCTTCTTCATTTCCATTGGCCAAACGGGCACCCCTCTTGAAATCTAGGGTTCCCCGGAACACCTTGCGGGCTTTATCTTTCAGGGCACCACGCACCAAGATATCACTCTCGCTTCGATAGCCTTCATGGATCAGATGATAACTCAAGTCTAA
>JAAYOK010000239.1 GCA_012520355.1 Bacillota bacterium
CTGCTCTGGCTAACAGATAGACGACTAAGGCAAGTGGCACTACCGCTCCCCCCAAATTCAGGCTCACACTTGTTCTTCCTTGGTGGAGTGGGATCGTAACAAAGCTCCCCCCAATCATCAGGGCGATGAAAATGAGGGCCTGGGTATCGGTGAGGCGCATGCGATCAAGCAAACGTTGTCCTACCCCAAAATAGATTAGGGCCGCAACAAGCAGTAAAAGGGCTGTACCAGTAGGCATCGATTTTCCTCCAATCCATGAATTACATTCGAGCTTAGTGTGTCCAAAAAAAAATCCTGTAGACCGAAGTCTACAGGATTCATTTCATTTTTTGCCTAGAATGGATTACTCGTCTTTGGTATCTTTAAAGAGATCACCAAACATGGCACCTAGGTTTGTTGTCAGTTCAGCACTATCTGTACCTTCTGTTAGGTCTGGCTGTGGCTGACGATTCCGAGCAGCTGGCGCTGGAGTAGCTGGTGCGGCTGGTTTAGGTTCGAGCTCTTTAATGCTCAGCCCAATGCGGCGTGCGTCGGCGTCAACACTGATAATCTTGGTTTCTACTTCTTGACCAGGTTGAACAACTTCTTCGGCCTTAGCCACATGTTTATGGGAGAGCTCACTAATATGCACGAGACCTTCAATGCCGTCTTCCAGCTTGACAAAGGCACCGAAGTCGACTACGCGGGTAACTTCACCAGTCACCTTTTGACCAACTTCATAACGCTCAGTGACAGTTGTCCATGGATCGGCAATGGTCTGCTTTAATCCGAGGGAAATTCTCTCCCGCTCTTGGTTTACGCCCAAAATCATAACTGTGATTTCATCGCCTTCAGACACAACATCCGACGGATGATTTACACGGCTATAGGCCATTTCAGAGACGTGGAGCAAGCCTTCTACACCATCACCAATATCAACAAAAGCACCAAAGTCTGTGAGACGACGGACAATACCCTTCACCTTCTGGCCTTCTTCAAGTGTGGCAAAGGCTTGTGCTTTCGCAGCAGCGTGTTGTTCTTCCAACACTTCTTTATGGGAGAACACCACATTGTTCTTGGTGCGATCAAGCTCAATAATCTTTAGCTCGAGTTCTTGACCAATATATTTCTGCAAGTCATCCTCGAAACCGCGGGAAACATGGCTCGCTGGAATAAATCCGCGTACGCCAACATTGACTAAAAGCCCACCCTTAACAACTTGTACAACCTTAGCTGTCAAGGTGCCACCCGACTCAAACAGGTCTTCGAGCTTCTCCCAAGACTGATCTGCATCAGCCCGTTTCTTCGATAGGATAACATTGCCTTCAGATTCATCAACTTTAAGAACCTTGACAACGATCTCCTCGCCGACTTCTACAAGATCCTCAGGATTCGCATTCGCAATAAAGCTTAGCTCGTTTAAGGGAATGCGTCCTTCCGACTTGTAGTCGATGTCTACTAAGACTTCGTCGTTCGAGATATGGACTACTTTTCCGGTGATAACGGCTCCGGGCGTTGGCATCTTCACATCATACTCACTCATCTGATCTTCGCTAATGCCCTCTTCGGTAGCTTCTACAACATCTTCCGTCGTTTCTTCTACCACCGCTTCCACCTCTTCAACTACTGCTTCTTGTTCTTCGGTAGCCTGGATATTCTCTTCCATTGCTTCGGCCACCTTGCCTTCGGTAAATTCGCTCATTCTTGTAAGTACCCCCTCAATTAACCAATCTGGAGTAGAAGCCCCGGCTGTAACTCCAGCACGCTTTACGCCAGTGAACCACTGGCTATTCAGCTCCTC
>JAAYOK010000240.1 GCA_012520355.1 Bacillota bacterium
AGGAAAGTAGCCCAAGTTTTGTGCAAGGGCGGCCTGGAAGAAGCCAAACAGCGAGGCGGCTATGATGGGCCAAAAGACTGTAGAATTGCCCATGCTACCCAAGGTGGCGACAAGGCTTGTTCCTATGGTTGCTTGGGCTATGGTTCTTGTGTTGCAGCTTGCCAATTTGACGCTATGTATATGGACGAAAACGGGCTACCTGTTGTCATTGAAGAGAACTGTACTGCCTGTGGTAAATGTGTAGACGCCTGTCCACGAGATATTATTATGCTCGTTGATGAGGATCAAGGTGTGCACATTCGCTGCCGTTCCTTGCTGACCGGTCGTTTTGTCAGACAAGTCTGTTCTGTAGGTTGCATCGCTTGTCAACGCTGCGTTAAGGTTTGTCCCACTGGTGCCATTTACATGGAAGACAATCTGGCGCGGATCAACTATGATAAGTGTACCAACTGTCAAGCATGTGTTGCGGTATGTCCCATGAACACCATTGTTTGGCAGGAAGGTAAAGAGCTTTTAGAGAAAGTGGCGGTTGGCTAAGGGAGGATTACCGTGAATGGACATGTAAATAGGGGACACTCTGTTATAGTCTTTGCTGTCCTCGTGGGCCTCGGTTTAGTCACGCTTTTAGGTTACTATTTTGGGTATGTACCCTATCTGGAAGCGGGCAATGTGACGACCCAAAAATCAACCTTGTTGATGGATACCGTGGTTGATGTACGGGTTGACGGACGAGAATCTGACCTTCTCGTGGAGAAGGTCTTCGCAACCATGGACGACCTGGAGGGTTTACTCTCTCGTTTTGTGCCTGACAGTGAGATTTCGGAGATTAATCGTAGGGCTGGCCAATGGGTGAAGGTCAGCCCTCTCACCTTAGAAGTGATTGAACTCGGTCTAGAGATGGGAGCATTAACGGACGGAGCTTTTGATATTACGATCGGAGCTGTCTTGGAGCTCTGGGGTTTTGGTTCTGGCCAGTATTATGTACCCACAGAAGCAGAACTTGAGGCAAGATTGGCAACGGTGGATTACACGAAGGTTGAAGTGGATACGGCCCGCAGCCAAGTGCGAATCCCCGAAGGTACTGTGCTTGATCTAGGTGGAATCGCCAAGGGTTTTATTGTGGATCAGGGAATCCAGATTCTCCGTGATGCCAAGGTCAAACGGGCCTTTGTCAATGCGGGTGGCGATATCTCTACCATTGGGCGCCGGCCAGATAACCAGCCTTGGCGCATTGGGGTACAGAATCCGGAGAATCCTGCAGAGATCCGCTTTATTCTTCCTCTAGCCGATCGAAGTGTGGTCACCTCCGGCGATTATCAGCGTTTCTTCACCTATGAGAATGAGCGTTATCATCATATTATTGATCCCCGAACTGGTTATCCAGCCAGGGAAGTCACTAGTGTTACAATTGTAGGCGATAACTCCGCTACCTGCGATGCTTTATCCACGGCCGTTTTTGTGTTAGGATGGAAGGAAGGACGCGCTTTAATCGAACGCGTCCCCAATGTGGAAGCAATTATCGTGAGTTCCACTGATGTCTGGATTTCTTCCGGCTTAGATCAGGTGGTAACTCGGTAGGAAGGGAGTGGGCCGCATGTATGATGTGGCAATCATTGGAGGAGGACCCGGTGGCCTGTCTGCAGGGATTTATGCAGCAAGAGCTAACCTGAAGACCGTAATTATTGAGCGGGGCCTCTATGGCGGACAAATGCAAAACACACTTGACATTGAGAATTATCCAGGGTTCGACAATATAGAAGGACCGGAACTATCGGAACACATGTATAACCAGGCCATGAAGCTTGGTGTGGAGTGGAAGTACGGCGATGTAACCAGCGTCAAACTAGAAGGGCAACCGAAGGTTCTCACCTTTGGGGAAGAGTCCCTCGAAGCTAAGAGCATCATCATCGCCAGTGGTGCGACCCCTCGACCCTTGGGGGTTCCTGGGGAAGCGGAGTTCACCGGGCGTGGGGTCTCCTACTGCGCAACCTGTGACGGTGCCCTCTATCGAGGCGCCGATGTGGCCGTTGTTGGTGGTGGAGACTCTGCCATCAAAGAGGCTCTCCTCTTGACTCGCTACGCGAGTACAGTGACAGTCATCCATAGACGAGATGCGTTGCGGGCAGCTGGTATATTACGTGACCGGGCCTTGGCTAATCCGAAAATTCGTTTTAAGTGGGATTCTGTTGTGGAACGAGTGGAAGGTGACGCTCGGGTGGGTGGAGTTTTGATCCGTAATGTGAAGGATAACTCCAATGAAGTACTGGCAGTCAAAGGAGTCTTTATCTATATTGGGGTCGATCCAGTGACAGACTTTCTGGAGGGTAGTGGTATCCTTGATGAGGATGGTTACATCCCCACGGGACACGACATGGCCACATCCATTCCTGGTGTGTTTGCTGCAGGCGATGTGAGGGCTACCTCTATTCGGCAGATTATCTCTGCAGCAAGTGAGGGAGCGACCGCTGCTTTACACGCCTATGATTATGTAGAGTCATTACCAACAGTCTAGAATAGTTCGTACCTCCCCGGCTTATACTAGTTTTAGGAAGCCGTGGGAGGTATTTTTATGCGCGTAATCCCGAGACTTTGGCTGGTAATGGCGATAATCTTAGTTGTGCTTGCTGGTGGCTTTGCTGACGCCCGGGTCTTACGGCGCGGAATGCGGGGAACTGATGTGTTAGCTCTCCAGAACATCCTTGTGGAACTAGGCTATGATCTAAGCCTAGATGGAGTCTTTGGCTCTGAGACCGAAGGGCTCGTAAGAGAGATCCAAGGTGCCCTAGGTTTGCAGGTAGACGGTCTGGTGGGAACGAAAACCCTCGAAAAGCTCCAGGATCTCCAGGAGAGTATTGTGACCCATACCGTTAAACAGGGGGATAATTTGACGAAGTTGGCCCACCAGTATGATACAACAGTCAAGGATATCACAATCTACAATGGTCTGGCTAATCCTGATCGCATTCTCCCTGGCCAGATCCTTTACATCCCCATGAGAAGCGTAGCGGCGCTCAGCGCTTTGCCTAGGCGAAGAGTGGCTATGCAATGGCCTTTACAAGGAAGGATCAGTTCAGGTTATGGATATCGGATTCATCCTGTACTAAAAACGAGGCATTTTCATGGGGGCATCGATCTTGTGGCTCCAGAAGGAACGAAGGTTTTAGCTGCAGCCTCAGGTCGTGTCATCAGTGTCGGGAAACGAGGGAATTACGGTTTGGCCGTAGTCTTGGAACATGCTGGAGGAATAACGACCTGGTATGGACATAATTCAAAGGTCTTAGTCCAGGTCGGTGACTATGTGAAACAAGGACAAGCCATCGCCTTGGTGGGTCGCAGCGGACTGGTTACAGGGCCCCATTTAGATTTTCGGATCAAAATAGGGGACCAGACAGTGGACCCCTTGGAGTGGTTGCCCTAACATGGCTATTTGATCAGCTGACCGAGGGATTGGAGGAGTTCTTCTACAGCCTCCATGTTCCCATCATCCCGATTGAGTGCTTCCTGAATGCAGGCCTTGGAATGGTTCGAAAAAACTACTTTAGCAACTCCGCCCAAAGCAGCACGAGCAGCAGCAATCTGCGTGAGGATGTCGCTACACGATTGCTCCTCTTCTACCATACGCTGTAAACCGCGCACTTGACCTTCAATGCGTTTTAAACGCTGAATCAGCTTTGCTTTCTCCATAATCTAGCCTAATCTCCCTTCGTCCTGATCATACTTGGTCTTCTTCCCCCTGTC